>JAFECZ010000491.1 GCA_018241905.1 Pseudomonadota bacterium | reverse complement strand
CCACCATCAGCTCGAATCCGGCGCCCACTGCCTCGCGCACGGCGGACAGGCGCGCGATGTCCTGCGACACATGCGGCTTGCCGACCTTGATCTTGGCGCCCAGGAAGCCCTCGGCCTTGGCCGCCAGCGTCTGCTCGACCAGCTCGGCCGGCTCGATGTGCAGCCAGCCGCCTTCGGTGGTGTAGACCGGCACGCGGGATTGCGCGCCACCCGCCAGGCGCCACAGCGGCAGACCGGCGGCGCGGGCGTTGCGGTCCCACACGGCCGTATCGATGGCCGCCAGCGCCAGGCTGGTGATGGCGCCCACCGCGGTGGCATGCGTGTGGAAGAACAGGTCGCGCCAGATCGCTTCGTACTGCTGCGGATCGCGTCCGACCAGCCGCGGCGCGAGATGGTCCTGCAGCAGCGCGACGATCGACGAGCCGCCGGTGCCGATGGTGTAGGTGTAGCCCGTGCCGGCCGATCCATCGTCGCAGCGCAGGGTGACCATCACGGTCTCCTGCGTCACGAAGGACTGGATGGCGTCGGTGCGCCGCACCTTGGGCGCGATGTCGATCTGCGAGATCTCGACCTGGTCGATCTTTGCCATGATGAATGCCTCTTACTTGGATGGCAGCCGATGCGGCCGCCGCCGGGCCGCCCCAAGGCGGCCGCGCCCCCTCCTCGGGAGGTGGCGAATTACACGGAGCGAAGCGAAGTGAAAAGCCGGGAGGCCGACATTCAGCCCGCGTTCTGCATCACGCTGGCGGGCAGCTCGGCGCCGTGGAACTTCTTGTAGATGGTGTTCAGCTCGCCGCTCTTGAGCTGGCTCTTCACGAACTCGTCCATCTTCGCCTTCAGGCGCGGCTCGCCCTTGCGCATGCCGATGGCCAGCATGTTCTCCTTCATGGTGAACTTGAGCTCCATTTGCTTGGCGGGGTTCTTCTCGTTGATGGTCTTCAGCAGCGGCGGCGCGGTCGCGAAGATGTCGGCCTGGCCGCTCACCACGGCGGTGATGGAGGTGGCGTCGTCGTCGAAGCGCACCACGGTGGCCCCGGCCGGCAGGATCTTGGTGAGCTCCTGGTCGTTGGTGGTGCCGCGCGTGGCGATCACCTTCTTGCCGGCCAGGTCGGCCGGGCCGGTGATCTTCATGTCCTTGGGCGCCGCCACCACCGCCAGGATGGCGGCATAGGGCAGCGAGAAGTCGACCACCTTCTCGCGCTCGGGCGTCACCGACATGCTCGAGATCACGATGTCCGCCTTGTCGGTCTGCAGGAAGGGAATGCGGTTGGCGCCGGTGGTGGGCACGATCTCCAGCTCCACGCCCATCGTCTTGGCCAGCAGGCGCGCCGTCTCCACGTCGGAGCCGGTGGCGTTGAGCTTCTCGTCCTTCATGCCATAGGGCGGCACCGCCAGG
The DNA here is from genome assembly GCA_018241905.1 of Pseudomonadota bacterium. GTDB lineage: Bacteria > Pseudomonadota > Gammaproteobacteria > Burkholderiales > Burkholderiaceae_C > Variovorax. The sequence continues at coordinate 2,489 of JAFECZ010000491.1, read as the reverse complement.
TCGATGGCCACGCGGATCTTCTTGGCGGCGGTGATGGTGTCGAGCTGGTCGGCATGCGCGGTGCCCGAGAAGGCGGCCAGCGGCAGCGCCAGCGCGAGTGCCGACAGCACGGCGCCGCGGCGCTTGAACGACGAGATGAGGGAACGGGTCATCGGGAGTCTCCTTGTGTTGACTTGAGCGGGAACGAAAAGATGGGGCCGGGCCCGACGCTCAAAGGCCGGTGCCGACGAACTGGCGCAGCTCGGGCGTGCGCGGGTTGCTGAGGATGCTGGCGTCGCCCTCTTCCCACACCTTGCCCTGGTGCATGTAGATCACCTTGTCGGCCACGCCGCGGGCGAACGCCATCTCGTGGGTGACGAGGATCATGGTCATGCCGTCGGCGGCGAGCTTTTCCATCACCTTGAGCACTTCGCCGGTGAGCTGCGGGTCCAGCGCCGAGGTCACCTCGTCGAACAGCATGAGCTGCGGCTGCATCGCCAGCGAGCGCGCGATCGCCACGCGCTGCTGCTGGCCGCCCGACAGCTGCTCCGGGTAGCTGCCGGCCTTTTCGGCCAGGCCCACGCGGGCCAGCACGTCCATCGCCAGCGCATCGGCTTCCGAGGCGCCCAGGCCCTTGACCGAGCGCGGCGCCAGCGTGATGTTCTGCTTCACGGTCAGGTGCGGAAAGAGGTTGTAGCTCTGGAACACGATGCCCACGTCCTTGCGCAGGCTGCGCAGGTCCAGCGCCGGGTCGTGCACCGCGTGGCCGCAGCAGTGGATGGTGCCGCTGTCGATGGTCTCCAGCCGGTCGATGCAGCGCAGCGCCGTGCTCTTGCCCGAGCCGCTCTGGCCGATGATGGCCACCACCTGGCCGCGTTCCACCGAGAAGGACACGCCCTTGAGCACATGCAGCTGGCCGAAGTGCTTCTGGACGTCCTTGAGTTCAACCACGGGCTGCATTGAGCTTCCTTTCGAGCGCACGGCTCCAGCGCGAGAGCGGGTAGCAAAGAATGAAATAGAGAACCACCGCGCACCCGAAGTACAGGAAGGGCTGGAAGGTCGAGTTGTTCAGCACCTTGGCGTTGTAGGAAAGCTCGGCATAACCCACCACCAGCGAGGCGACCGAGGTGTTCTTGATGATCTGCACCAGGAAGCCCACGGTGGGCGGCGTCGCGATGCGCAGCGCCTGCGGCAAGATCACTCGGCGCATGCGCTCGAAGCGCGTGAGCGCCAGGCATTCGGCGGCCTCCCACTGCGCGCGCGGCACCGCCTGGATGCAGCCGCGCCAGATCTCGCCGAGAAAGGCGCCGGCATAGACCGTGATGGCCAGCGCCGCCGCCGCCAGCGCGGGCACCGAGCCGAAGCCGAAGATGTTGGGCCCGAAGAAGCACACGCCCATCAGCACCAAGAGCGGCGTGCCCTGGATGAGCTGGATGTAGGCCGCGGCCGCCATGCGCACCGCCTTGACCGGCGACACGCGGGCCAGCGCGACCGCCAGCCCGATCAGCCCGCCGCCGATGAAGGACAGGGCCGACAGCTGCAGCGTGCCCCAGGCACCTTCGAGAAGAAAGCCGAAATGCTCGGCCGGCATGAAGAGGGTCATGGTGTGCCTTCCCTGCCCGTCATCACAGCGGCGTGCCCAGCTTGCGCCGGCGCGGGAACACGATCAGCCCGAGCAGCCAGAAGCCCGCCCGCATCGCGTACGACAGCGCCAGGTACACCACCCATAGCACCACGAAGATCTCGAAGTTGCGGAAGGTGTCGGCCTGCACGCGGTTGGCCACGCCGAAGAGCTCTTCCGCCCCGATCGAGGACATGATGCTGGAGGCCAGCATCAGCAGCACGAACTGGCTGGCCAGCGCCGGATAAACGCGCTCCACCGCCGGGCGCAGGATCACGTGCCAGAACACCTGCGCCTTCGACAGGCCCAGGCACTCGGCTGCTTCCAGCTGCCCCTTGTGGATGGATTCGATGCCGGCGCGGATGATCTCGCAGGAGTACGCGCCGATGTTGATCACCAGCGCCAGCACCGCGCCCACCAGGATCGGCATGGTCACGCCCGCGCTGGACAGGCCGAAGATGAGGAAGTAGCTCTGGATCAAGAGCGGCGTGTTGCGGATGCCTTCCACATAGGCGCCGGCCAGGCGCCGCAGCCAGCCGTGGCGGCTGCCCCGCGCCAGCGCGCACATCGTGCCGAGCACGAAGCCCAGCACCGTGGACAGGAAGGACAGCTGCACCGTGGTCCAGGCGCCCTGCAGCAGCAGCGGCCACTGCTCGAGCACGGGCGCGAAGTCGAACTGGTACTTCAAGGCCGGGCTCTCAAGCTGCGCGCACCAGCGGCTGAACCGGCAGGCAGGCCGGCCCGATCGGCTCGAAGGCCTTGTAGGTCAGGATGAACTCGCGGTGCCCCAGCTCCTCGGACTTGCTGGTTGCGCCGTTGGCCACCGCGCACACCATGTCGTGGATCTCCTGCCCCACCTCGGCCAGCGTGCCGCGGCCTTCGAGGATGC
>JAFECZ010000490.1 GCA_018241905.1 Pseudomonadota bacterium | reverse complement strand
GGCGCGTACCTATTCGGTGGGGTCACCATGCTGCAGTTCCATTTGCAAGGCCAAGGCGTGCAGATTCCTAGCCAGTTCCTTTCGATGCTTCCATACATCGCGACCATTGTCGTCCTTGTGTTGATCTCTCGGAATGCCAGCTTCATCAAAGCAAACATGCCTGCGTCCATCGGGAAACCGTTCTTTCCAGGTTCGTGAGCCTCTGTAGACCTAGGTCGCCGGCTTCGATGGAAAGCGATTCCGGCGGCCGTCAACCACTGTCAAGATCGGCCCCGTCTACTTAGAACAGCGCCAGAGGGTCTGTAGGACTGACAGCTGAAGAACGACGAACCCGAACTCTGATCGGAGAGGCGGGCGCGTCATTCTGAATTTTTAGATTGGCCTGACTGCCTGACTGCCTGAGAGCCAGTTCATGCACGGACTCAGGCAATCAACTCCTGAGCCTATCCTCTCTCCCTGCAATGCACGTCACCAGCATTGCTGGTCCCGCGATCACATCGAACCTCGCAGACTGGTTCGCCCACCTCAAAGCCCACCCTTGGCTTGAAAGTCAAACTCCAGGTGTGTCACACGCTCAGTTTGCCTCTTCCGACTTGATTGAACCGGTGACCTTATGTCCGCCCCGTGCGACCTGCACGGCGACAGCGTACCGCGCCTAGCGAACCCTGAATGCCATGCAATCTGGCTCGCCCATCTCTCCCTCTTTCAGCTATCTCCTCCCGTAGGCTTGCCGCGCCCCCCAATCCCTCGGCAATCCGGCCTCCCGAAATGCGGACGAGCACATGCCCAAACGTACCGCCAAGTCATAGCAGTTGGTGATCGCCTGGCGGCCCGTAGACACCGCGTTCGTGACCTGCTCGCCGATCCCCGAATGTCCGACGACACGCTATGAGATTACCTCTTGATCGTTGCCGACCTTGAAACCAGTCCGAAGTCCCGAAAGGCATTTCGACTCAGATGAGGACCCTCCCTACCTGCGTCCGACAACGGGAGCCCAGTTTGCATCGGCGGATCCGCCCTCAACTTTGCAAGTCTCACGTTCCTTCCGACAATGAAACGCATCGTTTGAGATTTGACTCAGCGACGTCCCGTGGGCAATGTCGATAGCGTCACCGGGTCCGACCTCCGCGGTCCCAAAGGGGGCATAGGCGCAATCCTCTTTGCGTAATCTGATGCCACCTCGGTTCATGACTAATGGCGAGCGTACGGCTTTCTCCCTCTGAGAACGGGGAGCGACTGCCGTTGTGAATGGGACGCCGCACCGGATCGGAGCGGTCGCTTCACTGTTCCATTCCTGGTATCCAAGCGAGCCGTCGTTTTGCGGTCATGGAGCTCGCAATCAGGACTTCTACTAACTCTGAAACTCAACCCCCAGCACCAGGTAAACCACCCCGAGTGAGACCGTTTCAGGATTGGAACGAATCGTCCCACGCTTTGGCTTTCGGAGATGGTTCTCGCTGAATAAATTTAGTCATGCGGATGTCATGGAAGCGCCCGCTGCGACAAGTTCAATTCAGGAGATAAATGTGAAGCAACCTCTTCGTTTAACGGCAGCCACGCTGCTCACGGTGTTCGCATCAGGCCTTGCGTTCGCTGAACCGGCAAAGGTTGGATTCATCTACAACGGCCCCATTGGTGATGTTGGATGGACCTATCAACATGACCTCGGCCGCCAAGAGATGGAGAAGGCTCTCGGCTCGAAAGTTGCCGTGCGCACGATCCCGAATACGTCCGAGGGCCCAGACGGTGCCCGCGTGGCGCGTGAGCTCACGGCTGACGGCAGCAAGATGGTTTACGCGGTCGGGTTCGGCTACATGCGCGATGTTCTCAAGCTGGCGGCCGAGAACCCGAATACCTGCTACGCAGTGGCGACGGGATACATGACCGCGCCCAATGTCAGTGGCTACAGCGCCAACTGGCATGAAGGCGGCTACCTGGCCGGCATCGTCGCCGGCAGAACGACCAAAACGAACGCCATTGGCTTTGTCGCGGCTCATCCGATACCTGTGGTCATGTCGTACGTGAACGCTTTTGCGGTAGGCGCGCGCTCTGTGAATCCCAACGCAACGATTCGCGTGGTCTTTGTCGGGTCCTGGTCCGACCCACCGAAGGAATCCGACGCCGCCAACGCGCTGATGAACTCAGGCGTCGACGTAATGGCGCATTACACCAATTTCCCCGCGGTCATGATCGCCGCCGATGCGCGAAACATCCCGTCGATCTCGTTCCATTCGGATATGCGCAAGTACGCGCCCAAGCACTATCTGACCGGCGTGACCCATCACTGGGGCACCTACTACACGAAGACCACGAGTGAAGCCATTGGGGGCCACTGCCCGAGTGGCCTTTATGTCGGCGGGATCAAGGATGGAAGCATCAAGCTTGCGCCGCTCTCTCCCTCGATTCCCAAGGACGTCGCACAGATCGTTGAGGCGAAGACTCGCGAAATTGCAGACGGTCGTCTCAACGTCTTTGCAGGGCCGCTAAAGGACAACAAGGGTGTGATCCGCGTTCAATCCGGCGCCAACCTGTCGGACGCGGACGTCGGAAAGATGGACTGGTTCGTCGACGGCGTTTCGGTCGGCCAACGCTGATACCTCTAGGAGCTTTCATGCAGTCCCAATCTTGGCAGCCAGTACTGCCCTCCCACTTCCTGCGAGCCGGTGAAAACATCGTCGCTGGGTTTCTCTCGGGCCAGGAGCTTGCCGTCTGGCGCTCCAGAACCGGGTCGGTTCAAGCATGGGACAACCGCTGCCCTCATCGCGGAACACGGTTGACCCTCGGACGAATCATTAACGACAACCTCTCCTGCGCGTACCACGGTTGGGAATTCACGACACAGGCGAGCTGCGCCGCAATTCCTGCGAACCCATCGTTGCCGCTCCCAAAGAATCTGCGCGTCAAGAGTTTTCCGGTCACGGAGTCCGGCGGAATGGTTTGGGTGTCGAACGGCGAAGCACAGCCTTCTGACCAGTCCGCGGCTGACGCCCCAAGCGCTCCTGGTTCGTTCTTCTGCCGCTCTATCGGCATTCGCGCCGATGCGTCAGGGGTGCGCGCAACACTCGAGCTTTATGGATTCAAAGCCCATGGCGCGCACGCTTGGCACGGTGACATCGCAAGCCTGCCAGCAGTCATTCTCATCAATGCAATCACCTCGCAATTGACGGTAGCGCACGCCTGGCTCCGAAACGAGCCAAGCCGGGTTGAACTGACGAAGGCGCAGGCGGAGTTGCGGATCTTCCGTCGCGACATTGAAGCCAATCAAAATTGAAGGAGTCCAGCATGACATTCGAATGCCAAGACCAGGCGATGCTCGACGACTGGCTGACAGTCGGCCCCATCACTCGAATCGCCGGAAAATCCGAAGCGATTCCGTACAGGACCAAGCTTCTGGGTAGCGAGGTGAGTATTTGGCGCGACCCGCAAGGCCAGATCTCGGCCCGCGAGGGCGATACGCCGCAAATGATCCAAGAGGTCTATGGCTACCTCTGGATCTGCCCGAGCGGCAAGCCCGCCAAGCATCTGTTCAAGATGCCTGAATACGATCAGCCGGGGCGCCGAATTGTGGATTGCGAAGGCATTGGTGTTGCCGTATCTGGACTGCGCATGGTTGAGAACTTCCTCGACATGGGGCATTTCCCGTACGTTCACGCCAACTATCTCGGAGAGGTGCCGCAAACCGAGGTTGCGCAATACGACGTAAATGTCGACGAGTCGACGGAAGAGATCTGGGCAACCAACTGCAAGTTCTTCCAACCAAAGACTTCGAAATCGGCGACCACTGGACTGGACGTTCAATACCGCTATCGAGTGATGCAGCCGATGACTGCAATCCTCTACAAGACGGCGTTCACGCGGCCGGGAGAGATGGACGCAATCGGTCTGTTC
>JAFECZ010000048.1 GCA_018241905.1 Pseudomonadota bacterium | reverse complement strand
TTCACTCCCTTCGGTCGTGTAACTCCACCCCCCAAGGGGGAGACCCCACCTGAGGACTGGCAAAGCCAGATCCTCGGTGCGGGACTGGTGAAGATCGTGCCCCTGCGCTTGCGACGTGCGGCTAGATCCGGCCCTCTTCCACTGCGTGGCAGGCAACCTGGATGCCGGCGATGGAAAGCAGCGCAGGCCGCTCGGCCTTGCAGCGCGCGTTGGCATGCGGGCAGCGCGGATGGAAGCTGCAGCCGCTGGGCGGATTGAGCGGGTTGGGGACTTCGCCCTGCACCGGCGTGCGCGCATGGCCGGTGGCGTGCATCTGCGGGATCGCGTCCAGCAGCATCCGCGTGTAGGGGTGCCGCGGGCGCCCGAACAGGCTGGCCTTGTCCGCGATCTCGACCAGGCGGCCGAGGTACATCACGCCCACGCTGTCGCTCACATGGCGCACCACGGCAAGGTTATGGGAAATGAAGAGATAGGTCAGGCCCCGCTCGCGCTGCAGGTCCTTCATGATGTTGAGCACCTGCGCCTGCACGCTCACGTCGAGCGCGGAGGTCGGTTCGTCGCAAACGAGGAACTCGGGCGCCGTGGCCAGCGCGCGCGCAATGGAAATGCGCTGGCGCTGGCCGCCGGAGAACTGGTGCGGGTACTTCACCATGTCCAGCGGGCTCAGGCCGACGGACTTGAGCAGCTCACCCACGCGCTCGCGGCGCGCGGCGCGCTCGGTCACCAGGCCATGCTCCTGCAGTGGCTCGCCGATGATGGCTTCCACCGTCCAGCGCGGGTTGAGGCTGGCGTACGGGTCCTGGAAGATCATCTGCACGCGCTTGCGCAGCGCCCGGCCCTTGCTCGACGCGAATGCGGCGTGGGCATCCTGCCCATCGAACTCGACCCGGCCGCGCGTGGGGTGGTACAGGCCCGTCAGCAAGCGCGCCACCGTGCTCTTGCCACAGCCCGATTCGCCCACCAGCGCCAGCGTCTTGCCGCGCTCGATGGAAAAGCTCACGCCGTCGACCGCGTGCAGCAGGGTACGGGGCTGCCGCTCGAGCACGCGATTGAGCCAGGGCAGCGACACGTCGAAGGTCTTGGCCAGGTCATCGACCTGGACGAGCGCCTTGGCGGCGGTCTCGACCGCGGCGCTCACGCTTCCACCTCCTTCACCGCATGGTCGTGCAGCCAGCAGGCAGCGCGAGTCGCGCCCGCCGCCATCAGCTCGGGCCGCTCGTGCGAGCAGCGGTCGAAGACGCGCGGGCAGCGCGGGTGGTAGGCGCAGCCGTTCGGAATGGCATTCAGGCGAGGCATGGCGCCATCGATCTGGTTCAACCGTTCGCGGTCCTCGCTCATGTCCGGAATGGCGGCCATCAAGCCTGCGGTGTAGGGGTGTGCGGCGGCATGGATCACGTTGTGCACCGGCCCGACCTCCGCAATGCGCCCGGCGTACATCACGGCCACGCGGTCGCAGGTTTCGGCAATGACGCCCATGTCGTGCGTGATCAGCATCACCGCCGCGCCGCGCTCGCGGCACAGGCGCTTGAGCAGGCTGATGATCTGCGCCTGGATCGACACGTCCAGCGCCGTCGTGGGCTCATCGGCCACGATCAGCGTGGGCTCGGCAGCCAGGGCCAGCGCGATCACCACGCGCTGGCGCATGCCGCCCGAGAACTGGTGCGGATAGTGGTCGATGCGCTGGGCGGCGGCCGGAATGCCGGTGTCTTCCAGCAGGCCGATGGCCCGCCGGCGCGCCTCGGCCTGCGTGACTGGCAGGTGGGCGCGGATGGTTTCTTCCAGCTGGCGGCCCACGGTGTAGAGCGGGTTCAGCGAGGTGAGCGGATCCTGGAAGATCGCACCGATTCGCTTGCCGCGGATGTGCCGCATCTGCTCATCCGAGAGGTTGTCGATGCGCTGGCCGGCGAGCAGCACCTGCCCGCCTGCCACATGCGCCGGCGGCTCGAGCAGGCCGATGATGGCCGCGCCGGTGAGCGACTTGCCCGCACCCGACTCGCCCACCACGCCCAGCACCTCGCCGGGCTCGATGGAAAAGGAAATGTCGTCGAGCGCGCGCAACGTGCCGCGCCGGCTGGGGATTTCAACGATGAGGTTGCGTACTTCGAGCAGCGGCATGCGGGCAAGCTTGTTCAGCGCAGGCGAGGATTGAGCGCATCGCGCAGCCAATCGCCCAGCAGGTTGACGCTCAGGGCAATGAGCACCAGCGTGATGCCCGGAAACACCGTCATCCACCATTCCCCCGAGAAGAGGAACTGGTTGCCGTTGCTGATGAGCGTGCCCAGCGAGGGCGAGGTGGGCGGCACGCCCACGCCCAGGAAAGACAGGGTGGCCTCGGTGATGATGGCCGTGGCCACCTGGATGGTGGAGATCACGAACACCGGGCCGAGCACATTGGGCAGCACGTGCCTGACCATGATGCGCATGGGCGACACGCCGGTTACCCGTGCGGCCTGCACGTATTCCTTGTTGCGCTCGACCAGGGTGGAGCCGCGCACGGTGCGCGCATAGTCCACCCACTTGGTCAGCGAAATGGCCAGGATCAGCACGCCGAAGGCCACCGTGGTATGCGCGTCCGGGAACAGCGCACGCCCCACGCCGGCAATCAGCAGCGCCACGAGGATGGCCGGAAACGACAGCATCACGTCGCAAAGCCGCATGAGAAACGCATCGACCCAGCCGCCGCGGAATCCGGCGATCAGGCCGAGCGCAACACCCATGAACATCGACAGCAGCACCGACGCCACGCCCACGACGAGCGAGATGCGCGAACCGTACATCAGGGTGGAGACGATGTCGCGCCCTTGCTCGTCGGTGCCCAGGAGGTACTTGCTGCTTCCCTCCGGGTACCAGGCGGGCGGCAGGCGCGCGTCCGACAGCTCCAGCGTCGACAGGTCGTACGGGTTGTGCGGCGCGATCCAGGGCGCGAACACCGCACAGACAAGGCAGATGGCGCCGATGACGGCGGCGCCGATCGCCACGGGCGAAGTGCGGAAGCTGTAGCCGATGTCGCCGTCGAACCAGCGCGTGATTTGCTTGAAGATCATCAAATGCCGGTCAGTCGCCCTTCACGCTCATCCACTTGAAGAACATGTAGTTGTCGGCCAGCTGCGTGAGCGTGACCTTCTTGCTCACGCCCCAGGCCAGCGACTGCTGGTGCAGCGGCAGGTGCCCGATGTCGTCGGCGTGAATGGTGAAGACTTCCTTGATCATCGCGTCGCGCTTGGCCTTGTCGGTCTCGCTCAGGATCTGCTTGGTCAGCGCGTCCACCTTGGGGTTGCTGTAGGAGCCCAGATTGAACTGGCCGGTACCCGAGGGGTCGGGCGTGGCCATCAGCGCGTTGATCGCGTTGTGGGCATCGTAGGTGGAGGGCGTCCAGCCCAGCATGTAGAAGCTGGTGTCGCGGCGCAGGATCTTCGGGAAGTAGGTGCCCTTGGTCTCGACCACCAGGTTCACCTTGACGTTGATCTTGGCCAGGCCCGCCGCCACGGCCTGGCAGATCTGCGCGTCGTTCACGTAGCGGTCGTTCGGGCAGTTCAGCGACACCTCGAAGCCCTGCGGGTAGCCGGCCTCGGCCAGCAGCTTCTTGGCGGCTTCGGGGTCGTAGGGCAGGCGCTTGTCCTGGGCTTCGGTCCAGCCGTTGATGCCGGGGCCGACCATGAGGCCCGTGGGCCGCGAGGCGCCGCGCATCACGGTGCGCTTGATGCCCTCGATGTCGATCGACTGGTAGAAGGCCTGGCGCACGCGCTTGTCCTTGAAGGGGTTCTTGCCCTTCACGCTGGAGTACTGCAGCTCGTCGCGCTTCTGGTCCATGCCCAGGAAGATGGTGCGCATTTCGGGGCCGACGATGACCTTGGCGTTGGGGCTGGCGTTGACGCGGGCCACGTCCTGCACCGGCACCGGCTCCATCACGTCGACTTCGCCCGACAGCAGGGCCGCCACGCGGGTGGAGGGATTGCCGATCTTGGAGAAGATCACCTCCTGCACATTGCCTTCGATCTTGCCCCAGTAGTTGGCATTGCGGACAAAGGTGGTGCGCACGTCGGGCTGGCGTTCGCGAACGCGGAAGGGGCCGGTGCCGTTGGCCTTGAACGACGCCGTGTTCTCGATACCCTTGCGGCGGTCCACCGGCTTGGTGGCATTGTTCGCCTCGCACCACTTCTTGCTCATGATGGCCACGTTGGAGAGCACGTCCGGCAGGATCGGGAACGGCGCCTTGGTCTCGATGTCGATCGCGTGATCGTTCACCTTGCGCACTTCCTTGATGTCGTTGGTGTAGCTGTTCATGTCCGAGCCTTCGCCGCTGGCGCGCGCGAAGCTGAACAGCACGTCATCGGCGGTGAAAGGCGTACCGTCATGAAACTGCACGCCCTTGCGCAGCTCGAAGCGCCACACCGTGGGGCTGGTCTGCTTCCAGCTGGTGGCCAGCAGCGGCGCCAGGCTCAGGTCCTTGTTGTGGCCGGTGAGCGTCTCGTAGACGTTCTGGGTCACGCTCAGCTGCAGCGACTCGTTGAGCGAATGCGGATCGAGCGAAAGCGCATCGCCCTGGTTGGCGATGCGAATGGTCTGGGCGCCGGCCAGCGCCGACACCAGGGCCAGCGCGGACGCCGCAATGATCTGTCGCTTGAAACTCATGAGTAACTCCTGGATGCAAGATTGATTTAGTGTGCCGCGGATGATGCGTGCAATCTTGGTGCCTGGACCTTGGCGTTTTCCATTGGGCGCTCGGGCGCGCGTTCGGCCAGCGGCATGCCTTGCTCGATCAGGCCCGCATGCAGGGCGGCGCCCAGCGGCAGGATTTCATCGTTGAAGTCGTAGCGGCTGTTGTGCAGGAAGGCGCCGTCCTTTCCGCCTTGGCCGATGCGCAAGTAGGCGCCCGGCTTTTTCTGCAGCATGAAGGAGAAGTCCTCGGCGCCCATGCTGGGGTCCATGTTGCGCTCGACGTTGCGCGCGCCTACCAGCGCCTGTGCCACGTCGCCGGCGAAAAGGGCTTCAGCCGGCGTGTTGATGGTGGCCGGGTAGATGCGCTCGAACTTGACGGTGGCGGCGGCGCCAAAGCCGGACGCCACGGCACTGCACAGCTCGACCAAGCGGCGCTCGACATCGGCCTGCACCTTGGCGCTGAAGGTACGCACCGTGCCCACCAGCGTGGCACGCCCCGGCACCACGGCCATCGCATTGAGGTCACCCGCGTGCATGGCGCACACGCTGATCACGGCGGCGTCGATGGGCCGCACGTTGCGCGAGACGATGGTCTGGATGGCGGTGATGAGGTGCGCCGAGACAACCACCGGATCCACCGTGAGGTAGGCATGCGCGCCGTGGCCGCCCTTGCCCGTCACCTCGATGGTGATTCGGTCGGCGGCGGCCATCATGGGGCCCGGATTGAGGCCGACGGTGCCCGGGGCCATGGCCGGCCAGTTGTGGAAGGCATAGACCGAGTCGACGGGAAAGCGCTCGAACAGCCCATCCTCGATCATGACGCGGGCGCCGGCAAAGCCTTCTTCGCCGGGTTGGAAGATCAGCACGGCGGTGCCGTCGAAATTGCGGGTCTCGGCCAGGTAGCGGGCCGCGCCGACCAACATGGCCGTGTGGCCATCGTGGCCGCAGCCGTGCATCAGGCCGCTCTTGCCCGAGCGCCAGGCGAAATCGTTGTCCTCGTGCATGGGCAGGGCGTCCATGTCGGCGCGCAGGCCGATCATGCGGCCGCTCGCCGTGGAGCGCCCGCGGATCACGGCAACGACGCCAGTCTTGCCGATGCCCGGGTGGATTTCGTCCACCCCGCAGGCCTTGAGCGACTCCTGGACGCGGGCGCTGGTGTAGACCTCTTCGAAGCCCAGTTCCGGATGGGCATGCAGGTCGCGCCGTAGCGCAGCAATTTCGGGATGGAATCGAACGATTTGCGCAAATGCGCGGCCGGAAGCCTGATAGCGATGTGAACTCATTTCTTCAATGACCTCCCCGCGCCGACACGCGCAGGCGGGGATCGACGGCGAAATACAGCAGATCCACGATCAAATTGATGGTGACGAAAATCAGGGCGATCAAACACAAATAGGCAGCCATGACTGGAATGTCTGCGTAGATGACGGCCTGAATGAACAAGAGGCCCATGCCCGGCCATTGGAAAACGGTCTCGGTAATGATGGCAAACGCAATCAGCGAGCCCAATTGAAGGCCGGTGATGGTGATGACGGGCACCAGCGTGTTGCGCAGGGCATGCCCGAAATGAATGACGCGGTCCGACAAGCCCCGCGCCCGGGCGAACTTGATGTAGTCGGTGCGCAGCACCTCCAGCATTTCGGAGCGCACCAGCCGCATGATCAGGGTGAGCTGGAAGACAGCCAGGGTAATGGCGGGCAGCACCATGTGCACCCAGCCATCGCGCGTCAGGAGACCCGTGCTCCAACCCCAGAGGTTGACCGTGTCGCCTCTTCCGAAACTGGGCAGCCAGCCCAGCCATACGGAAAACACGAGGATCAGCAGGATCCCGATGAGGAAGGTTGGCAGGGAAACGCCGAGCAGGGAAAGCGCCATGAGCGTCTGGGTCGCGAAGGTCCCGCGGCGCAGCGCAGCGTAGACGCCCATCGGCAATCCGACGACCAGCGCAAGGATGGCCGCCACGACCGACAGCTCCAACGTGGCCGGCAACCGCTCCAGGATGAGCCGCGACACCTTGGCCCCCTGGCGCAGGCTCAGGCCGAACTCGCCCTGGAATGCATTCACCAGGAAATGCCAAAACTGCACGAAGAAGGGGCGGTCCAGTCCCAGGTCCGCTCTCAACTGGCGAATCTGTTCGGGCTTGGCGTCCTGCCCCAGCAGGAACACCACCGGATCACCGACGTACTGAAACAGGAGGAAGGCCACGAAGGCCACGACCACCATCACGATGATGGCCTGAACAAGGCGACGAAGGACGAAAGCGAGCATCGTTTCGGTTTGTATCTATCTTGTTCGAATAGAGCAAGCCATATGCCCATTGCGGCGCGTGAACGCGCATGAAGCGGGCAAAGAAAAAGCCACACGATTTGCATCGTGTGGCTTTGATCGTTTGATCCGAGCTGGCGCTAGGCCAGCATCAGATTAGAACGAGTGACGGATACCGAAGTCGTAGCCCATCGACTTCTCGATGGCGCTGCCGTTGGCTGCGGTGCCGGAGTTCGTGCTGGTCGGGCCGCCAACAACCATGGACAGGCCAGGGTTGAGTTCGCTGTCGTTGTTCTTCAGGTAGGCAGCGGTAGCGTACAGCGCGGTGCGCTTCGACAGGTTGTGCACGTAACCCAGAGCGAACTTCTCAGCCTTGGGCTTGTCGCCGGTGGTGTTCAGATCGAAGTCGGTGTACGAGTACGACAGACGGATCAGGCCCGGGCCGACGGGCACGGTGCCGCCGATCAGGTAACCATTGCTCTTCAGCTGGCCGGGCAGGGCCGCCAGGATGCTTTGGTCAACCTTGGTCTGGTTGTACTCGCCCATCAGCTTCAGGAAGCCGAAGTCCCACGAAGCGCCGATGTTGCCAACCTTGTTGGTAGCGCGGCCACCGCCTTGGAAGTTGCGCAGAGCAACGCTTTCGCCGTAGGCCACAGCAACGTCCAGGGGACCGTTGGCGTAACCGAAGCGGCCACCAGCGTAGCTGCCGTCAACCATCGAAGCGACGGTCGGGGTAGCGGGCGTGTTCGCTGCCGGGTCGTAGTAGGTACGCTCGGGCAGACCGTACATCACTTGACCGTAGAAGCCACCAATGTTGGCCGGCAGGAAGTAGCCGACGGTGTTGTTGGCGCGGACGTAGTTGCCGTTGTCAGCCAGGCCCAGAGCCTTGCCGATGACCGTGCCGCCGCCAGCGCTGGAGATGGCGTTGGTGCCGACGCCGTTCGTGCCGAAGGGGTCGAACACGGTGTCGTTCCAGAAGGTCGGCACGTAGTCGCGACCCAGGCGGACTTCACCGAAGCGGCCCGACAGGCTCACCGTCGAACGACGGTTGAACAGCTGGCTGCTGGCGGTGGTCAGGCTGCCGGCACCGGCGGTACCAACGTCATTGCCCAGGCTAGCTTCGAGCCAGAAGCTAGCGGCCAGGCCGCCACCCAGGTCTTCCGTGCCACGGAAACCGATGCGGCTCGAGTTGTAGCCCGAGTTCGACAGGTCGGTACGCGAAACCTTCGCGCCGTTGTAGCTCTTGTTTTCGTAGTAGCTAACGCCAGCGTCCAGAATACCGAACAGCGTGACAGACGACTGTGCCGAGGCGGCACCGGCGGCAGCCAGAGCAGCCAGAGCAACTAGAGATTTTTTCATTGCAAGTTTCTCCAAGGTTAAACATAGGGCTCCGGTGCAGAGGGCTCACACTGTGACTGGCACTTTTGTGCTCCCACCGGACCCCGGGCCAACCTCCTTTTGGGAAGTTGACGCTATTGCACCAGACGCCATGCGCAAGGGCAAAGCAATTCAGCCGAAATATCTATGGGGCGGGCTCTTTCGTTGCAGTGGTGCAACAGAGACCCGGGCCAGCCACCGTCACCACGATGTGAAATCAAGACCCTGCCGATCTCGCCGGCCGGCACTTGCGGTCCAATCACGCCATGACCCGGTCGACTGATTACTTTCTTGCGTTGGCGGACGACGCCCTGCGCACAGTGTTCTCCCACCCGGCTGCCACGCGCGAAACGCCCAGGCCCGCCACCCTCGACGGCCCGATGAGCGAGTCCCAGAGGCGCCAGGCGGGCGCCTTGATGCGGGTGAACCACGTGGGAGAGGTGTGCGCCCAGGCACTCTATAGCGCGCAGGCGGCCGCAACCCGGGACGCGGGGCTTCGCGAGCACTTTCTCGAGGCTTCGCGCGAGGAGACCGATCACCTCGCCTGGACGCGGAACCGACTGAAGGAACTCGGCGCCCGCCCTTCCTTGCTCAACCCGCTCTGGTATGCCGGCGCTTTCGGGCTCGGCCTGGTCGCGGGGCGCCTGGGCGACCGGCTCAGCCTGGGCTTCGTTGCCGAAACCGAGCGCCAGGTCGAGGCGCACCTCGACAGTCATCTGGACAGGCTGCCCGCCCCCGACCACTCGTCACGCGCCATCGTCACTCAAATGAAGCTGGACGAGGCACGCCACGCAGCCAACGCCATCGACGCCGGCGCCGCCGAACTCCCACCCCCGGCCAAGGCGATGATGCGGCTGGCCGCGCGCGTGATGACGACCGTGGCGCACCGCATCTAGAAACCAAAAGCCGCGATCAGGCTTCGATCAGATCGAAACTTGTCGTTATTTCCGCCGTCTTGGCCAGCATGATGGTGGCCGAGCAATAGGTGTCGTGGCTGAGCTGGATGGCGCGCTCGACCGCCGAGGCGGGAATGCCCTTGCCCGCCACCGTGAAATGCAAGTGGATCTTGGTGAAGACCTTGGGATCCTTCTCGGCGCGTTCTGCGCTCACCTTGACGCTGCAACGATCCACCTGGTGCCTGCCGCGCTTGAGGATCAGCACCACGTCGTAAGCCGTGCAGCCGCCCGCGCCGGCCAGCACGGTTTCCATGGGCCGAGCCGCCAGATTGCGCCCGCCGTTTTCGGGCCGGGCCTCGTCGGGCGCGCCGTCCATCACCAGAACGTGGCCGCTGCCCGTTTCCGCAACAAAGCCCATGGGTGAATTGGTACCCGACGCGCCGGTCCAGCTGACTGTGCATTCCATTTCGAAAGCTTCCGTTTGAATTGCAGGGCCGACGCGGGCGCGCCAGCCTCTGAAAAGAGATCTTTGCGGCAAAAATACCCAAAGAAACTTGTTGCAACGCAACAAGCTATGGGTATACTTTATTTCATCGCACGTTTAGGCGTGCCCAAGTTGTCTCCTCCACCCTCCCAATTGGTGGATTTAGCCCCTAGCCGCAAGGCTCGGGGCTTTTTTCTTTGGGGGTGGCCCGGCCGCCGCGCGCGAACGAGCGCGCTCGTATCATGTCGGGCTGCCATGAATTCCTCCCCCAACCCCCAGACGCCTGGTTCGCCCGCGGCGGCCAGCGCCGATCTCACGCCTGCCGACTACCTCAAGAAGATCCTCACCGCGCGCGTGTACGACGTCGCGGTCGAATCGCCGCTGGAGCCCGCCCGTGCGTTGAGCGCGCGCCTGGGCAATACAGTGCTGCTCAAGCGTGAAGACCAGCAACCCGTGTTCAGCTTCAAGCTTCGCGGCGCGTTCAACAAGATGTCGCACCTGACGCCCGAGCAACTGGCGCGCGGCGTGATCTGCGCGTCCGCCGGCAACCATGCACAGGGCGTGGCCCTGAGCGCGCACAAGCTGGGCGTGCGGGCCGTGGTGGTCATGCCGGTGACCACACCGCAACTCAAGGTCGACGCGGTGCGCGCCCTCGGGGGCGAGGTACACCTTCATGGCGAAAGCTATTCCGACGCCTACGGCCACGCCGTCGATCTGGAAAAGCAGCAAGGCCTGACCTTCGTGCATCCGTTCGACGACCCGGACGTCATTGCGGGCCAGGGCACCATCGCCATGGAAATCCTGCGCCAGCACCAGGGCCGGCTGGATGCGGTGTTCGTGGCCATCGGCGGCGGCGGGCTGGTGTCCGGCGTGGCCAACTACATCAAGGCGCTGCGGCCCGAAATCCGCGTGATCGGCGTGCAGATGAACGACTCGGACGCGATGATGCAATCGGTCGCGGCCCACGAGCGCGTGGCCTTGCCGGATGTCGGCCTGTTCTCCGACGGCACCGCGGTGAAGCTGGTCGGCGCCGAAACCTTCCGGGTGGCGAGCAAGCTCGTGGACGAGTTCATCTCGGTGGACACGGATGCCGTCTGCGCGGCCATCAAGGACATCTTCATCGACACGCGCAGCATCGTCGAGCCGGCCGGCGCGCTGGCGGTGGCGGCCATCAAGCAGTACGCGGAAGAGCGCGGCACGCGCGGCGAAACCTATGCCGCCATTTTGTGCGGCGCGAACATGAATTTCGACCGGCTGCGCTTCGTGGCCGAGCGCGCCGAGGTCGGCGAGGAACGCGAAGCCCTGTTCGCGGTCACCATTCCCGAGGAACGCGGCAGCTTCCGGCGCTTTTGCGAACTGGTGGGCAAGCTGCCGGGCGCATCGCGCAGCGTCACCGAATTCAACTACCGCATCAGCGACGCACAGCAGGCGCACGTCTTCGTCGGCCTGACCACCACCACGCGCGGCGAGTCGAAGACCATTGCCGATACCTTCGGCGCGCACGGATTTGCCGCGCTCGACCTGACACACGACGAACTGGCCAAGGAGCACCTGCGCCACCTGGTGGGCGGGCGCACCGGGCTCGCCCACGACGAGCGGCTGCTGCGCTTCGTGTTCCCGGAACGCCCGGGCGCGCTGCTCAAGTTCCTGAGCCTGCTCAAGCCCACCTGGAACATCAGCTTGTTCCACTACCGCAACCAGGGCGCGGACTACGGGCGCATTCTGGTGGGGCTGCAAGTGCCGGCGGCGGACGACCAGGCGTTCGGCAGCTTCGTGGACGCGCTGGGCTACCCCTACGTGGAAGAAACCGCCAATCCCGCCTACAGGCTGTTCCTGCAGGCCTGAACAGGCAACGCGCTATTGGCCTTCGCGGGGCGCCAGCACCGGCGAGAAGCGCGGGCCTGCGGCGGCTCTTTGCGAGGCCGTCATGACGCCCGTCGCAGCGGGCGGCTTGGGCATCTGCAACGTGAGCAAGGTGGGGGTGTCGGCAGCGGCACCGAGCTTGGCGGCACGCACATCCACTGCCTGCAGGACATAGCCGTCGCCCACCTTCTGGCCGACGCTGTACGGACGCGGGGGCTTGCCGTCCACGGCGATTAGCGCGGCACCGCGCTGCCCCTCGTCAGACACGACGCCGAGCAGGACGAAGCGATTGCCGGCATCCGGCGTCAGCGAAGCGCGCGTCGTGGTGGCGCCAAATGCCTTGGCCACTTCGGCGCTGTCCACCGTGACGGGTGCACTGACCAGTGCCGGCGGGGCGGCCGACTCGGGTGGAGTCGCGATCCGCAGTCCCCAGAACACGATGCTAGCGCTCGCCAACACCCATACGCAGGTAGTCCCGAGGGCCGCATGCCATCGCGGCGAAGTGTCAAGAATTGCTGACATAGCGGCGGATTATCATTCAGCGCAGCCGCCGGCGCCCTTTGTGCGACGTGCACTTCATTCCTTGTTTCCCTCTACCGTATGAAGCGACTTGCCTCACGTTCACGCCAGCACATCCAGCGGGCCTTCACACTGATCGAGCTGATGGTGGTGCTGGTCATCATCGGGGTGCTGGCCGCGCTGATCGTGCCCAACGTGATCGAGCGTGCGGACGACGCACGCGTGACCGCCGCCCGCACCGACGTGAACAACATCATGCAGGCGCTCAAGCTCTACCGCCTGGACAACCAGCGCTACCCCACCAGCGAGCAGGGCCTGCAGGCGCTGCTCACGCGGCCCACCACCGGCCCGGCCGCGCCCAACTGGAAGCCTTACATCGAGAAGCTGCCCAAGGATCCTTGGGGCAACCCGTATCAATACCTGAACCCGGGGGTCAAGGGCGAAATCGACGTGTTCTCGTTCGGCGCGGACGGCCAGCCGGGCGGCGAAGGCAAGAATGCCGACATCGGCAGCTGGCAATAGACGCCTGTTGCCTCCCCTCTTCCTTATCCGAGGCCGCGCCGCGCGCGCTGCTGGCTTTACGCTGGTCGAACTTCTGGTGGTGATGGCCATCATCGGGCTTGCGATGGCCGGCGTGGCCTTTGCCATGCGCGACACCAGCCATGCGGTGCTCGACCGCGAGGCCGAGCGCCTGGCAGCGTTGTTCGAAGCGGCACGCGCGCAGTCGCGCGCCAGCGGCGTTGCGGTGCGCTGGCGCCTGACCGAGCAAGGCGGCTTCGTCTTCGACGGCACCGACGAGAACGCACTGCCGACGCAATGGATGTCGGCTGGCATCCGGGTGCAGGAAGTGACGGCCAACGGCCTTCGCGCCAATGCGATCCAGTTGGGCCCCGAGCCCATCATCGCGGCGCAACGAGTCGTCCTGGCCTCCGACAACGTGCCGGGTCGAAGCCTGCAGGTGGCCACCGACGGTCTGCGCCCCTTCTCCGTCAGCACGCCATGACACGCAAGACACGCGCAGCGCGCGGCTTCACGCTCATCGAGGTGCTGGTGGCCCTGGGCATCGTGGCGATTGCGCTGGCGGCCGGCACCCAGGCCACGACGGCGCTGGTGCGCAATTCGCAGCGCGAATCCGACCTGCTGCTGGCGCAGGTCTGCGCCGAAAACGAATTGATCAAGGCTCGCCTGGCGCGCCAGATGCCCGCCGTGGGCGATGCCGGCCTGGTCTGCACGCAGGCCAACACGACCTACAACGTTACCGTTTCGACCACGGCCACGCTCAACCCGAATTTCCGCCGCGTGGACGTGCAGGTGCGCTCGCTGGAAGAGTGGCCCATCCTGCGCCTGTCGACCGTCGTGGGGCGCTACTGATGACGAACAGCGCGCCCAACCTTGCTCGCGCCCGAGCCCGCGGCTTCACCCTCATCGAGCTGCTGGTGGCCATCGCGATCCTGGCGGTGCTGGCGGTGGTCAGCTGGCGCGGCATCGACGGCATGGCGCGCGCGCAGTCGCAGTTGCGCGACCGGGCCGACGCGGTGCTCGTCCTGCGAAGTGCGCTGGCCCAGTGGAACAGCGACCTGGATGCCGCCATCGCCATCAACCCCACGCGCCCCATCGACTGGAACGGCCGCGCCCTGCGCCTGACGCGCAGCAGCGCACCGGGCGACCAGTCCTCGCTCACCGTGGTGGCGTGGACGATGCGCACCGGCGCCGACGGCTTCGGCCGCTGGACGCGCTGGCAATCGCCGCCGCTGCTGACGCGCGGCGACTGGCAGCAAGCCTGGCAGCAGGCCGCCAGCTGGGCCGGCGACGGCAACAGCTCCGCTCAGTTCGGCAGTTCGGCGCAGGGCGGCAGCGAAGTGACCCTGATGCCTGCCAACGGCTGGCAGCTGCTGTACTTCCGCAACGACCTCTGGATACCGGCCGTTTCCGGCGATGCGCTGAACGCCAACGAGCAGATTCCCAACGGCATCCGACTCGTGCTCGACCTGCCGCCGGGCCCCGCGCTCTCGGGCACCATCAGCCTGGACTGGATCCGCCCCAACCTGACGCAGGCCAAGTCATGAGCTTGCAGCGATCGCAACCGGCAGGAAAACCCGCCGCGCAGCGCGGCGCGGCGCTCCTGGCCGCCATGCTCACCGTGACGCTGGTGGCCACGCTGGCGGCGGCTGCCATGTGGCAGCAATGGCGCGCCGCCGAGATCGAGGCCGCCGAACGCAGCCGCCTGCAGTCGGCCTGGGTGCTGGTAGGTGCGCTCGACTGGGCGCGGCTCATCCTGCGCGAGGATGGCCGTGCCGGCGGCGCCGATCACCTGGCCGAACCCTGGGCGGTGCCGCTGGAAGAGGCGCGTCTGACGACCTTCCTGGCCGCCGACAAGAACATCGCCAGCGATGCCATCGAAGGACTGCCCGATGCCTTCATGGCCGGGCGCATCATCGATGCGCAGTCCAAGCTCAACGTGACCAACCTCGTGGTGGGCGGCAAACCGGTCGAGACCGCCGTGGCATCGTTCGTCAAGCTGTTCGAGCTGCTCGGCCTGCCCACGCAGGAGGTGTCCTTGCTGACGGCCAACCTGCAGCGCGCCGGCGCGGGCCTCACGCCGGTTGCAGCGGCCGGCAGTGCCGCAGGCGCCGCTGCCGCAGGCGCGAGCAGCGGGGGATCGTCCAGCAGCAGTGGCAGCAGCGGCTCGGGCAGTGGCAGCAGCGGTTCGGGCAGCGGCAGCACCGAAGGCAGCGAAGGCAGCAACGCCCCACTGATGCCGCAGCAGTTGTCGCAACTGACCTGGCTGGGCCTGTCGCCCGACACGGTGGCCGCACTGGAGCCCTACGTGATCGTGCTGCCCGTCGCCACGCCGGTGAACATCAACACCGCCAGCGCGGAGGTGCTGGCCGCCTGCGCGCCAGGGCTCGACCTGGCCAGTGCCAAGCGGCTGGTGATCCAGCGCACGGCGCGCTACTTTGCCAGCCTAGCCGACGTGCGCCAGCTCATTCCGGAAAGCGCGGCCCAGTTCAATGAGGCGCAGCACAGCATCGGCTCGAGTTACTTCGAAGTCATCGCGCGGCTCCGACTGGACCGGATCTGGGTCCAGGAGCACTCGCTGCTCAAGCGGGACGGCACCCAAGTTTCGGTGGTGTGGCGCCAGCGTGGCGTTGGCACCACACCACCTCCCAACAAACCCTGAGCCATGGCTTTGTGTTCACCTACGACTGACATATTTGGGCTGGGCGCCATCCGGCGTTTAGCTATCAATTTTGTAGCGATTGATTCAGTCGCCACCTACAATGGCCGGCCTTTGGCCGACTCCGACCGATGCCCCTGCTGATCGTTTTCCCACCAGGCAATCCTGGCGCCACCGGCGCGGAATATGGCTGGGTGCGTGCCAGCGACGACGGCACGACTGTCGGCGAGCACGGCAGCGCGCCCCTGGCACTGCTGCCGGCGGGCAACGAAGTCACCTTGGTGGTGCCGGGCTCCGCGCTGTCGTGGCACAGCCTGACGCTGCCGCCTGGCAGCCTGGGCAGCGGTGGCCGCCTGCGCTCGGTGCTCGAGGGCCTGCTGGAAGAGCGGCTGCTCGACGAAACCGATTCGGTCCATTTCGCGCTGCAACCCGGCGCCAAGGCTGGCGAGGCGGTCTGGGTCGCGGTGTGCAACCGCGCGGCCTTGCGCGACGTGATCCAGGCGGTGGAATCCACTGGCCGGCGCGTGAGCCGCATTGCGCCCGAGTTCGCGCCGCAGCCGGACAACGCGCCCCCGCTGCTCTTCATTACCGGCGAGGCGTCGGCGCCGCAGGTCAATGTGTGCGACGCCAACGGCGTGCTCAGCCTGCCCCTGAATCCGGCCAACCTGGCCGCCGCCATCAGCGCCCCCGTCGACACGATGGCGGCCAGCGGCGAGCCGGCCGTGGCCCAGCAGGCCGAAGAGCTGCTGGGCGTGCGCCTGCCGATCGTGCAGCGTGCGCAGCGGTGGCTGCAGGCGGCGCGCGGGCCGTGGGACCTGGCGCAGTTCGACCTGGCCAGCAGCCACCGGGTGCGCGCCGGCAAGAAGCTGGCGGCGTGGTGGCAGCAATGGCGGCACGAGCCGCGATGGCGCGCCGCCCGCTGGGGCGCCGTCGTCCTGGTGCTTGCGCAGGTCGTCGGGCTGAATGCCTGGGCGTGGAAGGAACGCCGCTCGCTCGAGGCCAAGCGCGCCTCGGTGCAGTCCATCCTCACGCAGACCTTTCCTTCGGTGAAGCTGGTGGTCGACGCGCCGGCGCAGATGGCCCGCGAAGTGGCCACGCTGCAGCAGGCCACGGGCGGTGTCGCCCGCCTCGACCTCGAACCCATGCTGGCCGCACTGGGCGGCGCGCTGCCCCAAGGCCGCATTCCCACCGCCATCGACTACAGCGCGGGCCAGTTGCGCCTGCGCGGACTGCAGTTGTCGGCCGAGGAGCTTTCGCGCGTCACCGCCCAGCTGGCACCACGCGGCTACCAGGCCCGCGGCGAAGGCGACCTGCTCCTGGTGCAGGCGGAGGGCACATCCCGATGAACGCGCTGAAACAACTTCAAGCCCGCTGGAAGGCACTCGAGGCGCGCGAGCGCCAGCTGGTCGCGCTTTGCGCGGGGCTGATCGGCCTGGCCCTGGTCTGGTGGATCGTGTTCGCGCCTGCGCTCAAGACCCTGCGCCAGGCCCCGGCCGAACACGCCAAGCTCGACGCCCAACTGCAGCAGATGACCACGCTGCAAGCCCAGGCCAAGGCCCTGCAGGCGCAGCCGCGCGCCAACCGCGAAGAAGCCACCAAGGCACTGGAAAGCAGCGTGCACGCCGGCCTCGGCCCATCGTCGCAGATGCAGCAGCAAGGCGGTGGCGAGGGCGTCAACGTGGTCATCCGCGGCGTGTCGGCCGAGGCGCTGGCCACCTGGCTGGCACAGGCCCGCGGCAACGCGCGGGCGGTGCCGCGCGAAGTCCACCTCACCCGAAGCGGCGGTGCCGCACCGGCCTCTGCGCCCCCTGCCGCCCCTGCCTCCCCTGCCGCGGCACCCGCGGCGGCAGGTGCTGCCGGTGCCGCTGCAGGCGCGGCCGGCGCCGCGCGCACCGGGGGCCCATCCGCATCCGCACCCGCACCCACCAACGCCTCGGACAAGGCCAACTGGGACGGCACGCTCGTGATGAGCTTGCCGGCCGCGCGCTGAGGGCCTCTGCCATGGCGACGCGAGCCTCTCCATTCCGCACTGCCGCATCGCGCGGCCACGGCTGGCGATGGGCGCTGCTGGGCGCGCTGATCGGCGCACTGGCAACGCTGACGCTGTTCGCGCCGGCGCGCTGGCTGGCGGCGCTGCTGCGCGATCAATCCGCCGGCCGCCTGGTCCTGATCAATCCGCGCGGCACCATCTGGAACGGTGCATCGGGCGTGGTGTTTGCCAGCGGCGCCGGCGGCGCCGATGCCATTTCGCTGCCCGGCGCCCTCACCTGGAAGCTGCGCCCGTCCTGGGGCGGCCTCGCGGCGTCGGTCGACCTGAGCTGCTGCACGGCCAAACCGATCGCCGTGCGAGCCAGCCCGGGTGTGAATGGCCTGCAGCTTCGCCTGCTCGACGGCCAGTCGCGCTGGCCTGCCGCGCTGCTGGCGGGCTTTGGCGCGCCATTCAATACGCTCAAGCTCGAAGGTGTTCTGGACCTGAACACGCAGGGGCTGGAGCTTCGAATGGGCCGCCAGGAGCTGGCCTTCCAGGGCCGCGCCACGCTCGATGCGACGGACATCTCGTCCAGCCTGTCGACGTTGCGGCCCATGGGC
>JAFECZ010000489.1 GCA_018241905.1 Pseudomonadota bacterium | reverse complement strand
ACAGCACCGGGATGATCAGCGTGAACACCAGCACTTCCTTGTATGCACTGGCCCAGAAGGAAGAGAACGATTCCAGCTGGCCCACGAGCAGCGCGCCGCCCAGGGCCAGCGGATAGCTCGCCAGCCCGCCGACGATGGCCGCCACGAAGCCCTTGAGGCCGATCAGGAAGCCGGTGTCGTAGTAGATGGTGGTGAGCGGCGCGATGAGCAGCCCCGACACCGCGCCGATGAGCGCCGCCAGCGCGAAGCTCACGTCGCCCGACAGCTCGGTGGGCACGCCCATCAGGCGCGCGCCTACCCGGTTCATGGCGGTGGCGCGCAGCGCCTTGCCCACCATGGAGCGGCCGAAGAACTGGAACATGGCGATCACCAGCGCCAGCGTCACCACGATGACGACAATGGACTGGCCCGTGATCTGCAACCCGCCGATGTCGAAGCTCGCCTCGGAAAAAGCCGGCGTGCGCGAACCCTCGGCGCCGAAGAACAGCAGGCCCAGGCCCACCATCACGCCGTGCAGCGCCACCGACACGATGAGCAGCGACAGCACCGTGGCCTGCGCCATCGGCCGATACGCCAGGCGATAGATCAGCGGTCCGAGCGGCGTGATGAGCACCAGCGTGCTCGCGGCCTGCGCGGCAAGGCCCGTGGGTCTCCACAGCAGAAGCAGCACGCAGGCCGCCACCGGCATGGCCACGCACCACAGCAGCGCCGAGCTCCAGTCCACCGGCGCACCGCGCTTGTAGCGCCACGCCTCGACGGCGAGCACCGCCGCCGCCAGCACCAGCAGAAGCCACAGCGTGGGCGGCGTCTTGCCGGCCTGCAGCATCGCCATCGAGAGTGCGCCGAAGGCGACGAATTCGCCCTGGGGAATGAAGATGACGCGGGTGACCGAGAACACCAGCACCAGGGCCAGTGCCATCAGCGCATACACCGCGCCATTCACGAGGCCGTCCTGCGCGAGCAGCAGGGCGATCTGTCCGTCCATGGAGGTTCCAGTTAGATGAGTTGAAACGCGCGGCTCACGCCCTTTCGCCGGACGTGAGCCGTCGGGCGGCTTAGGGCTGGTACTTCCAGGTGCCGTTCTCGATCTTGACCATCACGCGGGCGCGCTGGTCCAGGCCGAGGTGGTCGGTGGGCGACATGGTGAAGATGCCGTGCGCGCCGGGCAGCTCGTGGAGCTTTTCCAGCGCGTCGCGCAGCGCGGCGCGGAACTCGGGCGTGCCCGGCTGCGCCGACTTCAGCGCCACCGGCACGGCGGCGGTCATCAGCAGGCCCGCATCCCAGGCATGGGCGCCGAAAGTGGATACGCTGCCCTTGCCATGCGCCGCCTCGTAGGCCGCGATGTAGGCCTGCGCGCTCTTGCGCACCGGATTGGCAGCGGGCAGCTGCTCGGCCACCAGCACCGGGCCGGCGGGCAGGAAGGTGCCTTCCACGTCCTTGCCGCCCACGCGCAGGAAGTCGGCGTTGGCCACGCCGTGCGTCTGGTACATCTTGCCGGTGTAGCCGCGCTCCTTGAGCGTCTTCTGCGGCAGCGCGGCCGGCGTGCCGGAGCCGGCCACCAGGATCGCGTCGGGCTTGGCCGACATGAGCTTGAGCACCTGGCCGGTGACGGAGGTATCGGTGCGGCCGAAGCGCTCGTTGGCCACGATCTTCAGGCCCTTGAGGCCGGCGGCCTTGCTGAACTCCTGGTACCAGCCTTCCCCGTACGCGTCGGAAAAGCCGATGAAGCCCACCGTCTTCACGCCGGTCTTGCCCATGTGCTCGGCAATGGCCAGCGACATCATGATGTCGTTCTGCGGCGTCTTGAACACCCACTTGCGCTTGTCGTCCATGGGCTCGACGATGCGCGACGAAGCAGCCATGGAGATCATCGGCACCTTGGCCTCGGCCACCACGTCGATCATGGCCAGCGAGGCCGGCGTGACGGTGGAGCCCAGCACCACGTCCACCTTGCTGTCGGCGATGAGCTTGCGCGTGTTGGACACGGCCGCAGTGGTGTCCGACGCGTCGTCGAGCACCACGTAGTTGATCTTCTGCCCCGCAATGGTCTTGGGCATGAGGGCGATGGTGTTCTTCTCCGGAATGCCCAGCGAAGCGGCCGGACCGGTGGCCGAGAGCGTGACGCCCACGTTGATGTCCGCATGCGCGGAAAACGCGGCCAGCGACAGCAGGCTGGCCATTGCCAGGATCTTCTTCTTGAACGACATCATTCTTTTGTCTCCAGGGTTTGAATGAAAGAAATTCGGGTTGTTAGTGGACTGTCTTCGGAGCATCGCCGTCATCGGGATGTTCCCCACGGGTTTCCCGGGAAAACGCCTAGCGCTCGTCGAAGGACAGCACCACGCGCTCGGTCAGCGGGTGGGCCTGGCACGTGAGCACGAAGCCTGCGGCGACCTCCTTCTTGTCGAGCGCGAAGTTGCGTTCCATGCGCACCTCGCCCTCCACCACCTTGGCGCGGCACGTGCCGCACACGCCCGAGGTGCACGAGTAAGGCACTTCCATGCCAGCGGCCGATGCCGCGTCCAGGATGCTGGGCTGCTGCTTGGTGAAAGGGATCTCGCGCGACAGGCCGTCGCGGATGATGGTGATGCGCGCCGTCTCGGCATCGCCCGGCTTGGATTCGTGCACCACCGCGCCAACGGCATTGCCTGCCGCATTGGCCGGCAGCGCCACGCCGAAGCGCTCGATGTGGATGCGCTCCTCCGGCACGCCCGCAGCCAGCAGCGCCGCCTCGGCCTCGTCGTTCATCTGGAAGGGGCCGCACACGTACACATGGTCGATGTCCGCCGCCGGCACCACGCTGCCCAGGAACTCGCTGATCTTCTCGCGGTTCATCACGCCGTGGTTGATGGGCGCGTCGGTGTGCTCGTCGGAGAACACGTGCTGCAGCACCAGCCGCGTCATGTAGCGGTTCTTCAGGTCCTCGATCTCTTCCTTGAACATCGTGGACTGCAAGAGGCGGTTGCCGTAGATGAGGGTAAAGCGGCTGTTCGGCTCGCGCCCAAGCACCGTCTTCATGATCGACAGGATGGGCGTGATGCCGCTGCCGCCGGCAATGCCCACGTGGTGGCGCCTGGCGCTTGGATCGAGGGGCACGAAGAAGCGGCCCTGCGGCGCCATCACGCTCACCGTGTCGCCGATCTTCAGGTGCTCGTTGATCCAGTTGGAAAACACGCCGCCGCGCACCTTGCGCACGCCCACGCGAAGCTCGCCGTCGTCGACGCCGGCACAGATGGAATAGGAACGGCGCAGGTCCTGGCCGTCGATCTCGGTGCGCAGGGTGAGGTACTGGCCCTGGGTGAAGCCGAAGACTTCGCGCAGCTCGGTCGGAACGTCGAAGGAGACGACGACCGCCTCCTGGGTGTCGGGCTCGATGGCGCGCACGCGCAAGGGGTGGAACATGACGCTCATGGCAGCGCCCGCCCGGCCGCCCGAAGGGCGCTGCGCGCCCCCTCGGGGGGCAGCGATACACGAAGTGATGAGCGTGGGGGTTTCATGGCTTTGGAGCGCAGGGCTCTTGTTCAGATGGGTTTGAAATGTTCAAAGGGTTCGCGGCACGCCAGGCACCGGTACAGCGCCTTGCAGGCCGTGGCGCCGAAGGCCGACAGGCGCTCGGTCTGCTCGCTGCCGCAGCGCGGGCAGTGGGGTGCGTTGGCGTCGATGCGGCGGCCGAAGAAGCGGATGGGCTGCATCTGCTGCTCGCGCGGCGCGGCGCCGGGCGGTGCAATGCCGTACTCGGCCAGCTTGCGGCGGCCGTCGGCACTGATCCAGTCGGTGGTCCAGGCCGGCGCGCGGCGCAGCGTGGCGCGGGCCGGGCCCAGGCCGGCAGCCTCGATGGCGGCCAGCACGTCGCGCTCGATCACCTCGGTGGCCGGGCAGCCGGAGTACGT
>JAFECZ010000488.1 GCA_018241905.1 Pseudomonadota bacterium | reverse complement strand
CGAAATCGATGCATCGCCCCACACCGGCACGCGCAGTTGCGACAGGTCTGAATACACCTCGTTGGTGATGCTGATCGAATCGATGCTGATCACATAGCACAGCCCCCTGGCCAGGAACATCCCGGCCAGCGTGACGATGAAGGGCTGCAGCCTGAAGCGCTCGATGAGAAAACCCATGAACGCACCGAAGGCCGTGCCCATGGCCAGCACCAGCGGAATCACCTGCAGCGGCCCCCAGCCATGCTTTTCCACCAGCGCGGCCGACACCATCGTGGTCAGCGCAATCACCGAGCCCACCGACAGGTCGATGCCCCCTGAGAGGATGACGAAGGTCATGCCC
Source organism: Pseudomonadota bacterium (assembly GCA_018241905.1). Taxonomy (GTDB): domain Bacteria; phylum Pseudomonadota; class Gammaproteobacteria; order Burkholderiales; family Burkholderiaceae_C; genus Variovorax. Next base: position 3,571 of record JAFECZ010000488.1, on the reverse strand, counting down.
ACGGCCACCACGCACAGGAAGGCGTTGTCGATCAGCAGGTTGAGAAAGACCTGCAGCGAGAAAAATCCCGGATACACCACCGAGCCCAGCGTGGCCATGAGCAAGAAGAGCGACACGGTCACCGCCAGCGGCAGCATGCGCCCGCGAAGCCGCGGCGGCGGCTTGCGGTCTGCGCCGCCTGCCCGCAACTGGGACTGGGACGGCACCTGCTGTGCCTCGACGGGCGCGACCGCGCTCATGACCGCACCTCCCCGTGCGCCGGGCGGACCACCAGGCTGCGCATCTGCGCACGAAACTCGGCCGACTGCAGCAGCATTACCAGGAACACCACCACCGCCTTGACCACCAGGTTGATCTCGGGCGGCACACCCATGGAATAGATGGCATAGGTCAGCGTCTGGATGATCAGCGCGCCGATCACGCTGCCCACCACGCTGAAGCGGCCGCCGGTGAGCGCGGTGCCGCCCAGCGTGACGGCCAGGATGGCATCCAGCTCGAGCAGCAGGCCTGCGTTGTTGCCGTCTGCGCTCTTCACGTTGGAGCTGATGATGAGCCCCGCCAGCCCCGCGCAAAAGGCGCAGAACATGTACACGCCCACGATCAGCCGCCGCGCCCGCACCCCGGCCAGGTGGGCCGCCGCCGGATTGATGCCCACCGATTGGATGAACAGCCCCAGCGCCGTGCGCGTGACGGCCAGGTACATCAGCACGGCCACGCCCGCAGCGATGAACAAGGCAAAGGGCAGCCCGAGCAAGAAGCCGCCGCCGATGAAGAAGTACGGCGCGTAATAGATGGTGATGATCTGCCCTTCGGTGATCAGCTGCGCAATGCCGCGCCCGGCCACCATGAGGATCAGCGTGGCAATGATCGGCTGCATGCCGATGCGCGCCACCAGCAGGCCGTTCCACAAGCCGCACACGGCGGCCACCGCCAGCGCCGCGACGATGGCCAGGCTCATCGGAAAGCGGCTCACCTCGGCCGCGGCGCCGTCCTTCACGACCAGCGAGCCGCCGATCATCGCGGCCGCCAGCGCCGCCGCAATGGCCACCACCGCACCCACCGAGATGTCGATGCCGCGCGTGGCGATCACCAGCGTCATGCCCAGCGTCACCAGCACCAGCGGCGCCGCGCGGTTGAGGATGTCGATCAGGCTGCCGTACAGGTGTCCGTCTCGCCACTCGATGTGCAGGAAGCTCGGATTGAAGGCGGCGTTGAGCGCCAGCAGCAGCACCAGCGTTGCCACCGGCCAGGCCAGGCGGTGCTGCAGGACGTTGCGCAAGAGGGCGTTTCGTTCGCTCATGTCTGTGCGGCAATCAAGTCATACACGGCGTCTTCGCTGCTGCCTTCGGGCAACTCGCCCACCTTCTGCCGGTCGCGCAGCACGGCAATGCGGTGCGACACGCGCACCACCTCGTTCATTTCCGACGAGATGAACAGCACCGACATGCCCGAGGCCGCCAGCCGCAGGATCTCGTCCATGATTTCCTGCTTGGCCGCCACGTCGATGCCGCGCGTGGGCTCGTCCAGCAGCAGCAGGCGCGGGTCGGTGGCCAGCCAGCGCGCCAGCATGGCCTTTTGCTGGTTGCCGCCGGACAGCAGGCCGATGGGTGTGTCCACGCTCGGCGTCTTGATGCCCAGGGCCTTCACGAAGCGTTCGGCCAGCCGCGTCTGCTCTGCGCGCGAGAGGTTGCGCCTGAGGCCCAGGCTGGCCTGCAAGGCCAGCGCGATGTTCTCGCGCAGCGACAGCTCGGCCACGATGCCTTCGGTCTTGCGCTCTTCCGGGCACATCGCCAGGCCGTGCTTCACCGCATCGGCCGGGGCGCTCCACTGGACCGGCGCGCCGCCCACCTGCAACTGCCCGCCGTCGGGCTTGGCCAGGCCAAAGAACAATCGCGCCAGCTCGGTGCGGCCGGAACCGAGCAAGCCGGCCAGCCCCACCACCTCGCCTGCGCGCATCTGCAGGTCGGTGGGGTGCAGCTGGCCGCGCTGCTGCAGTTGCCGAGCCGCCAGCAGCACCGGCGCATCGGGCGCGAGCGGCGGCCGATGCGCACCGGCGGCCGCCGCCATGTCCCACTCCCGCCCGACCATGGCCGAGATCAGCGCCTGCGGCCCGAGTTCCGAGGCCTTCCACTCGCCCACCCAGCTGCCGTTGCGCAACACCGTGATGCGGTCGGACACCGCATACACCTGGTTGAGAAAGTGCGTCACGAACAGGATGGCCAGGCCCTCGCCGCGCAGGCGGCGCAGCACCTCGAAGAGCTTTTGCACCTCGTCGTCATCCAGGCTGGAGGTGGGCTCGTCCAGGATCAGCACCTTGGACGACACCGACAGCGCCCGCGCAATGGCCACCATCTGCTGCACGGCAACCGGATAGCTCGACAAGAGGCGGGTCACATCGATGTCCACGTCCAGCCGCGCCAGCAATTCGCGCGTGCGCCGATGCACCGCTGCCCAGTCGATGCGCCGTCCCTGCAGCCAGCCGCGGCGCGGATAGCGGCCGGCGAACACGTTCTCCGCCACCGACAGGTTCGGGCAGAGGTTCACTTCCTGATAGACGGTGCTGATACCCAGTTGCTGCGCCTGCAGCGGCGATGCGGGCCGGATGGGCTGCCCTTCCAGGAACATGTCGCCGCCGTCGACCGGATACACACCCGTCAGCACCTTGATGAGGGTGGACTTGCCCGCGCCGTTCTGCCCCATCAGCGTGTGAATCTCGCCCGCGCGCAGCCGCAGGTGCACGCCCTTGAGCGCCGCCACGCCCAGGAACTGCTTGTGGATGCCCTGCAGGTGCAGCACAACGCCCGCGCCAACAGTGCCAGCCAAGGACGTAGGGGCGCCGGGCACGGCCGTGCTCACTTGTTCTTGTTGTAGACGTCGAGGAACACCGCCGCCAGCAGCACCAGGCCCTTGATGACCTGCTGGTAGTCGATGCCGATGCCCATGATGGACATGCCGTTGTTCATCACGCCCATGATGAAGGCGCCGATGACCGCGCCCATGACCTTGCCCACGCCGCCGGAGGCCGACGCGCCGCCGATGAAGCAGGCCGCGATCACGTCCAGCTCGAAGCCCAGGCCTGCCTTGGGCGTGGCCGTGTTCAGCCGCGCCGCGAACACCAGCCCGGCCAGCGCCGCCAGCGCGCCCATGTTCACGAAGGCAAGGAAGGCCAGGCGCTGCGTGTGGATGCCCGACAGGCGCGCCGCCTTCTCGTTGCCGCCCAGCGCGTAGATGCGCCGCCCGATGGTCGTGCGGTTGGTGACGAAGTCGTAGAGCACGATGAGCAAGGCCATCACGATCAGTACGTTGGGCAGCCCCTTGTACGTGGCCAGCAGGTAGCAGAAGAAAACGATGACCGCGGCAAAGAACAGGTTCTTGCCCAGGAAGAAGGCATAGGGCTCTTCCTCCATGCCGTAGCGGGCCAGTCTGGCGCGCCCCCGCATCTTGAAGAACACCAGCGCCACCGCCGCCGCAATGCCCAGCAGCACCGAGAACAGGCGAAGCGTTTCACCGTCGAACGGGTCGGCGATGAAGCCCGAACTCAGCCGCTGGAACCGCACCGGACACGGCCCCA
>JAFECZ010000487.1 GCA_018241905.1 Pseudomonadota bacterium | reverse complement strand
AACGCCGACGGCCAGCAGCGCCAGCCAGGCCTGCGTGCTGGGCATCTGTGCCGGCCAGAAGTACCAGGTGGGCAATGCCAGCGCCAGGCTGGCGCCCACCTGGCTGCCCGCGGCGGTGGCGAAGGCCGGCGCACCGGTCAGGTAGCGGCGCGTGGCATTGGCCGAGATGCCGTAGCTCAGGCAGGCGCCCAGGCAGGCCAGCACGGCCCATACCGGAGAGACGCCGCTTTCGCTCTTGAAGCCGGCGCTGTGCCCGGCCAGCAGCGCCACGCCGATGAAGCCGATGACCAGGCCGGCCAGGCGCGAGTTGTCCGGCCGCTCGCGAAACCAGGCCCATGCCACCAGCGCGCCGAACATCGGCACGGTGGCGTTGAGCACCGCCGCCAGCCCGCTGTTGATGGTCAGCAGCGCAAAGGCGAACAGCGCGAACGGCAAGCCCGAGTTGGAGACGCCCACCAGCAGCGCGGCCTTCCAGTTGCGCACGAGCTCGCCCGTCTGCCCGCGCAGCCACATCAGGGGCAGCAGCATCAGCATGGCGATGGTCACGCGCACGCCGGCCGTGGGGATGGCGCCGAATTCCACCGCGCCGATGCGCATGAACAGGAAGGACGCGCCCCACAGCGAAGCCAGCAGCACCAGGTCGATGACCCAGCTGCGGCTGCTTCGTTGTTGTGATTGCGGTGCCGGTTTGGCCGTGGCCAGCGCCTGGACTTCAGCGCCGGCCGTGCATTCGCCTTCGCTCATGAATGCGATGCTCCTTCGAGTTGCAGCAAATGCATCTTGCGGTCGAGCCCGCCGGCATAGCCGGTGAGCGAGCCGTCCGAGCCCAGCACCCGGTGGCACGGAACCACCACGCTGATCGGATTGCGGCCCACCGCGGCGCCCACGGCGCGCACCGCAGCCGGCTTGCCGATGTCGGCGCCCAGCCGGCCGTAGCTGGTGGTGCCGCCGCGCGGAATGCGCAGCAGCGCCTGCCACACGGCCTGCTGGAACTGCGTGCCGTGCGACAGGTCCAGCGGCATGTCGAAGTGCTGGCTCCTGCCTTCGAAGTACGCGGCCAGCTGGGCCGCAGCCTGGCGCAGCACCGGATGCTCGGGCGCGGCGATCCAGCCGGTGGTGTCGGGCGCATGGCGCTGCTCGTCGAACCAGGCGCCTGCCAGGCCCCGGTCGGTGGCCGCCAAGGTCACGCCGCCCAGTACGGAGTCCATGTGCAGGGTGTAGATGGGAACGTTCTTGCTGAACTTCATGATGTCGATTCTCCGCTTATGAGATGACGGCGGCCCGCACCGGCGCGTCGTCGGGTTTGGAGGGGGCTGCGGGCGGCGTGTGCCAGGCGCGCAGCACCGCATAGCTGCGCCACGGCTGCCAGGCTTGCGAGGCCTGGGCGGCGGCGCGCGCACCGCTCACGCCCAGGGCCTTTTGCAGGGCCACGTCGCCGGACGGAAAGGCATCGGGCCAGCGCAATGCCCGCATGGCGATGTACTGCGCCGTCCAGTCGCCGATGCCGGGCAGCGCCTGCAACGCGGCCAGGGTAGAGGGCACGTCGGCGCCGGGATGCAGGCGCAGCCGCCCCTCGCATGCCTCGTGTGCCAGTGCCTGCAACGCGGCCTGCCGCTGGCGCACGATGCCCATTTGCCCGAGCAGGTCCGGATCGGCCTTGGCAAGCGATTCGGGAGACGGAAAGAGCCGGTTCAGTCCTTCGATCGGTGTCTCGATCGGCTCGCCCAGCGCCTCGACCAGCCTGGAGCCGAGCGTGCGCGCAGCCGCCACCGTGATCTGCTGGCCCAGCACGGCGCGCACCGCCAGCTCGAAGCCGTCCACCGTGCCCGGCACGCGGATGCCGTCGCCCTGCGGAAAGCTGGCGTGCAACGCTGCGTTGATGGCCATGGGCTCGGCGTCGAGGTCGAGCATCGCCCGCACGCGGCTGATCACGATCGGCAGCACGCCGGCCAGCGATTCGCTCACCTGCAGCAGCGCTTGCTGGCGCGCCTCGTCGAGTTCGACATGCAGCCATCCGGTGTGCCGTGTGCCGGCATGGGTCACGCGCAAGGTCCGGGCATAGGCCGCAGCGCTTGCGATTGGCGTTTCGACGCCGCGCAGCGCGCGCCGGCCGAAGAACGCGAGCATGGCCGCATGGTCGTAGGGTGGCCGATAGCCGATGCGCACCTCCACCGCCTGCCCCTTGCCGGCCGACTGGTTCTCGCCTGCGCGGCGCAAGGCGCTGGGATTGAGGCCGTAGTGCTCCATGAAGGCCGCATTGAAGCGCCGCACGCTCGCGAAGCCGCTGGCCAGTGCGACCTGCGCCATCGGCAGGTGCGTGTCGGCGATGAGCTGCTTGGCCGCAAGCAGGCGGCGCGTCTGCAGGTACTGCAGCGGCGAGACGCCGAAATTGGCCTCGAAGATGCGGCGCAGGTGCCGGTCGCTCACGCCGAGTCGCTGCGCAATGCGGGCGGCGCCCGGGGCCTCGCCCTCGGAAGCATCGGGCCAGGCGTCGGGCTCGTCGATCAGTCGCGCGGCCTGCAGCGCGAGGATGCGCGATGCGTCCTGCGTCGACCAGCTTGCAGCGCGCGGTGCCAGTTCGGGCCGGCAGCGCAGGCAGGGCCGGAAGCCCGCGGCCTCTGCCTGGGCCGCGTGGCGGAAGAACCGGCAGTTCTCGCGCCGCGGTGTCTTCACCCTGCACACCGGCCGGCAATAAATGCCAGTGGAGGTAACAGCGGTGAAGAAGCTGCCGTCGAAGCGCGCGTCGTGCGCCTTGAGGGCCAGGTAGCAGGCGTCGCTTTCGAGTTCGGTGGTGTTCATGGGGCCAATGGTAGGGCGGGGCCGGCTGCGAATTGGCCATTTTCGGACATATGAGCCGCAAACCCGGCCCCTACAATGACCGTCCACAATTTCGAAAACTCAAGTAGCAGGGTGACCATGAAATTCAGCGCCTCCATCTTCAAGGCTTATGACATTCGCGGCGTGGTTCCAGCCACGCTGGATGCCCAGGTTGCCGAGGCACTTGGCAAGGCATTCGGCGCAGCGGCCCGCGCCGCCGGCGAAAAGAGCGTGGCAGTGGGTCGCGACGGCCGCCTCTCGGGCCCGGCCCTCAGCGAAGCGCTGATCCGCGGCCTGGTGGCCACCGGCATCGAGGTGATCGACGTCGGCATGGTGACCACCCCCATGCTGTACTTTGCGGCCAACACGCTGTGCAACAGCGGCATCCAGGTCACCGGCAGCCACAACCCCAAGGACTACAACGGTTTCAAGATGGTGCTGGCCGGCCGCGCCATCTATGGAGAAGAGATCCAGGGCCTGCGCCAGGTCATGGAAGATGGCAGCGCGCCGCTGGCCGCAGGCGGCAGCGTGCGCAAGGCCGATGTGCTGGCCGACTACACCAGGCGCATCGTGGGCGATGTGAAGCTGGCCCGCCCGCTCAAGGTGGTCGTGGACTGCGGCAACGGCGTGGCCGGCGCCTCGGCCCCGGCCATTTTCCGTGCGCTGGGCTGCGAAGTGACCGAGCTGTTCAGCGAGGTGGACGGCAACTTCCCCAATCACCACCCCGACCCGAGCAAGCCCGAGAACCTCAGGGACCTGATCGCCGCGCTGCAGTCGGGCAATGCCGAACTCGGCCTGGCCTTCGACGGCGACGGCGATCGCCTGGGCATCGTCACCAAGGACGGCCAGAACATCTTCCCCGACCGGCAGATGATGCTGTTTGCCAAGGACGTGCTCTCGCGCGTGCCCGGCGGCACGATCATCTACGACGTGAAGTGCTCGCAGCGCCTGGCGCCCGCCATCGAGGCAGCCGGCGGCAAGGCCGAGATCTACAAGACCGGCCACTCGCTCATCAAGGCGCGCATGAAGGAGGTGAACTCGCCTCTTGGCGGCGAGATGAGCGGCCACATCTTCTTCAAGGAGCGCTGGTTCGGCTTCGACGACGGCACCTACGCCGGCT
>JAFECZ010000486.1 GCA_018241905.1 Pseudomonadota bacterium | reverse complement strand
ACATCCGCGTGGGTACCTTCAAGGACTTCGAAGTGCTGGCGGGCAAGAACAACCTGCGCGTGCTCGATGCTTTCGGGCTGCAGGGCGAGCGCGAAGTGCGCTGGCTGCCCAATGCGCGCGCAGGCACCGCGGTGTTCAAGTTCGAGCGCAGCGGCGCCTGACGCGGCGAACCGGCCGGGGCTGACGTGGCCTTTACCCTTGCGCGTACCGTGCACAGCGAGCTTCTCATCAAGAAGAGCCGCTTCATCGGTTGCGTGCAGCCGGTGGACGGCAGGCCGCAGGCGCAGGCAATCGTCGATGCGCTGCGTGCCCAGCACCCCGCGGCCGCGCACGTGTGCTGGGCCCTGATGGCCGGCGGCCAGTCCGCGGCGAACGACGATGGCGAGCCCGGCGGAACCGCCGGCCGGCCGATGCTCGAAGTGCTGCGGCATCAGCAGCTCGAAGGCGTGCTGGCCACGGTGGTGCGCTACTTCGGCGGTGTGAAGCTGGGCGCAGGCGGACTGGTGCGCGCCTATACCGACGCGGTGGCCCAGGCCCTGATCGATGCGCCGCTGCAGCCCCTGGTGATGCAAAGCGAACTGCGATGCGCCGTTCCGTACGACGCCGAGGGCGTGGTACGGCGTGAGCTTGCATCCGCATCGGCCAGCCTGAACGACGTGCGGCACGCGTCGCTCGTGCATTTCGTGTTCAGCCTGCCTGCCGATCGTGCGCCGGCACTGAAGCGCCGAATTCAAGACGTGACGCAAGGCCGCGTGGCATGGGACGACAACGGGGCTTGATACTTTCGATGCACGCTTTGAGTTGAAAGTACACGCAACGCGCAGGTGCGGCCTTATTTGGTTACGTCTCTTGCGTAATGAAGTCGCAACCAGTGTGAATGCGCTCCTACTATGCGCGTTTTGCAGGAGTTCACATTGGCATCACAGTCCCCCTTCTTCGGTAAGCGCGATCGCGACTCCGACTCGCTCACCTCTCGCCCCGCACCGCTGGTGGGCTCCGGTACCAATCTCTCCGGATCGCCTGTCGGCTCTTCTCCCTCTTCGGTTCCCGCGTCTGTTGCCAACACGGCTGCGAACGCCGCCAAGGAAAGCGGCGCCAAGCTGACCGTGGGCCCCAACATCAAGCTCAAGGGCGTCGAGATCACCGACTGCGACACACTGGTGGTCGAAGGCCTGGTCGAGGCCACGATGGACTCGCGCGTGATGCAGATCGCCGAGACCGGCGCCTTCAAAGGCTCGGCCGGCATCGACATTGCCGAGATCCGCGGCATCTTCGACGGCAGCCTCACCGTGCGTGAGAAGCTCGTGATTCATGCCACCGGCAAGGTCAGCGGCAAGATCCGCTACGGCAAGCTGGTGATCGAAGAAGGCGGTCAGTTGTCCGGCGAAGTCAGCGTGGGCACCTCGTCCGCCGACAAGTCGGCCAGCAAGCCGGCGGCGCCGCTGCAAGCGGCGGCCTGAGCGCAATCAGCGCGCCCCAGGTTCAATCGGGTGCAGGCTTCCAGCCGAGCCGCTCGAGCAAGGCACCGGCTGCCGCCGGTGCCTTTTCTTTTGCGCCGTTGATGAAGTAGACGAAGGTGTCGCGCTTGGCGGCCCAGTCCTTGGCGCGCTTGGCCCAGGCGTCGAGTGCTTCGGGCGCGTAGCCGGTGGCTTCGTCCGCCTGCGCCATCATCAGCCGCGCATACGCTACGGGACCGTCTGGCTCCTCGAACGAGGGGTGCTTGTCGGAGTCGGTGTACACCGTGGACACACCGTACTTCTTCGCAAGCGCCTGGTACTCGGGCGTGACGAAGCTCGCATGGCGCACGTCCATCACGTGGCGCAGCACATGGCCGCCCTCCTTGGCCGGCAGCAGCGCGAGAAAGGCCTCGAAGTCCTCGGGCTCGAATTTCTTGGTCGGCATGAACTGCCAGACGATGGGCCCGAGCCGCGCACCCATCTCGGTCGGCCCGCTGTCGATGAAGCGCTTGATCGAATCGCCCGCGGTGGCCAGCAGCTTGCGGTTGGTGGCAAAGCGCGTGGCCTTCATGGAAAACACGAAGCCGTCCGGCGCCTCGCTGGCCCATTTGCGAAAGTGCTCTGGCTTGAAGCCGCTGTAGTAGGTGCCGTTGATCTCGATGGCGCTCAGGTGCCGGCTGGCGTAGGCCAGCTCGCGGGCATGCGCGAGGCCCTTGGGATAGAAGTTGTCGCGCCACGGCTCGAAGGTCCAGCCGCCCACGCCGACGTGAATGCCAGTCTTGCTCACGAGGTGCACCTTTGCTGTTGTTCGGGGCGCACTCTACGCGCGCGGCGCGGCAGGCGCAAAATGTCCCTTTTCACGCTTTTGCCCGGAGAACCACGATGAACGCCCCCCTGCACCGCGAAATGCCGGCCGCCTTCCTCGATGCGCAGCGCGCCCTGTCCGATGTCACCCGCCAGTGGGACGGCGACATCGTCAGGCAGCTTACCGACTACATCGCCATCCCGGCCAAGTCGCCGGGCTTCGACAAGGAGTGGCAGGCCAACGGCTACCTCGAGACGGTGTTGCGCAACGCAGCCAGCTGGGTCGAGGCGCAGAAGGTGGAAGGGCTGAAGCTGGAAATCGTGCGCCTGCCCGGGCGCACGCCGGTCCTCTTCTTCGAAGTGCCCGCCACCGGCACGGACATGCGCGAGACGGTGCTCATGTACGGGCACCTGGACAAGCAGCCCGAGTTCACAGGCTGGCGCAACGACCTGGGCCCGTGGACGCCCAAGTACGAAAACGGCCTGCTCTACGGCCGCGGCGGTGCCGACGATGGCTATGCCGTGTACGCCAGCACCGCGGCCATCCAGGCGCTGAAGGCGCAGGGCGCGGCCCATCCGCGCATCGTCGGCCTGATCGAAACCTGCGAGGAGTCGGGCTCCTACGACCTGCTGCCCTACGTGGACGCCCTGCGCGAGCGCCTGGGCGACGTGGGCCTGGTGATCTGCCTCGACTCGGGCGCGGGCAACTACGACCAGCTCTGGCTCACCACCTCGCTGCGGGGCATGGCCAGCGGCACGCTCAAGGTCGAGGTGCTGACCGAAGGCGTGCACTCCGGCGACGCGTCCGGCCTGGTGCCGTCGAGCTTTCGCATCATGCGCCAGGTGCTGGACCGCCTGGAAGACAGCAAGACCGGCCGCCTGCTGCCGCAAAGCTTCCATTGCGAAGTGCCGGCCGAGCGCGTGGCGCAAGCCAGGGCGACGGCCGCCATCCTGGGCGAAGAGGTCTACAAGCGCTTCCCCTGGGCGCACTATGACTGCGGCGGCTCGACCGCATTTGCGCTGCCCGTGACCACCGAGCCGGTCGAGGCGCTGCTCAACCGCACCTGGAAGCCCACGCTGAGCGTCACCGGCGCCGAGGGCTTTCCGGCCCTGAAGGACGCGGGCAACGTGCTGCGTCCGTACACCGCCTTCAAGCTTTCGCTGCGACTGCCGCCGCTGGTGGATGCGCCTGGCGCCATTGCGGAACTCAAGAGCCTGCTCGAAGACAACGCGCCCTATCAGGCCAAGGTCACCTTCGAATCGAACGGCGGCGCTACCGGATGGAACGCGCCCACCACCGCGCCCTGGTTCGAACGCGCGCTCAATGCCGCATCGCAGGCGCACTTCGGCGCGCCCTGCGGCTATATCGGCCAGGGCGGCACCATTCCGCTGATGAACATGCTCAGCGAGGGCTTCCCGAAGGCGCAGATGATGGTCTGCGGTGTGCTGGGCCCCAAGAGCAACGCGCATGGTCCGAACGAGTTCCTGCACGTGCCCTATGCAAAGAAGCTCACGGCGGCGGTGGCCGAGGTGATTGCGGCGCTGCCGGTGGAGCGCGCCGCGCAGCAGCAGTCCGTACCGGCGTGAGCGAAAGCCCGTCGTCCCGGACGATCCGTACCGCGGACGGCCAGGCGCTGGCGCTACGCGAGTGGCTGGCCACGCCAGCCGCACCGCTGGCGGTGGTCCACATCACCCATGGG
>JAFECZ010000485.1 GCA_018241905.1 Pseudomonadota bacterium | reverse complement strand
AGGCGATGGCGCTTCAAGGGCGCGCGACAGGAATTCAACCAACACGATGAGAAGGGCTCGTATGGAGAAGATTGAAGTGCTGACCAAGTCGGTTGCGGCATGTGCGGTGGCATTGGTCATTGCCGGTTGCGGCGGAGGTGGTGGCTCGAACTCGGGAGGGCCTGTTGCGGCCACCACGCCGCCCGCGACCACGGCGGACGACCCGAGCCTGCAGCTGTCTGGTACGGCCGCCACGGGCGCGGCGTTGGTCGATGCGAGCGTTGCCGTGAAGTGCGCGTCCGGCGAAGGCACGGCCACCACGGACGCCAACGGCACATACTCTCTCAAGCTCACCGGCGGCGCGCTTCCTTGCGTCATCAAGGTGACCGGCACCCAGGGCGGTGTCGAAGTCACCCTCCACTCGCTGACCGAAGCCGGCACCGCCGGTGCCGACGGCGTTACCAGCGCCGCTGCCAACGTCACGCCGTTGACCGAGCTGGTGGTGGCCCAATTGACCGCGGGCCTGCCGGCCGACTTCTTCACCGAGTTCAACGCGACCAGCGGCGCCCAGGTCAGCACCGAGAAGCTCGTGGCAGCCACCCAGGCTGTGCTCACGGCACTGAAGGACGCCACCGGCATCGACCTGGGCGCCATCGATCCGTTCAAGACGACGCTGGTGGCCGCGACCACTTCGGCCCCGGACGGCGGCAATGCTTACGACAAGCTGCTGGACCAGCTGGGCGAGAAGGTGAGCACGGAGTCGCTTCCGCAAATCGTGACCCAGGTCGCCGCGGCCGCGGCCACCGGCGACACGAGCGGCCTGGGCGAAGCCATGACCTCCGTGGAGAACGGCAGCCTCCCGGGCTGCCCGGTCGCCGTGAGCGGCAAGTACCGCAACCTCGACTACTTCGGCCGCATCAACGTGCGCGAGCTGAACTTCAAGACCATGAAGACCAGTGCCGAAGATGGAACGCCGCTGTACGACATCACGGCGGACCCGGCCAAGCCCTGCGAGTTCACCGTCGCAGGTACCGCCAACGGCACGACGGTGCGGCTGGACATGGTGATGGGCCCCTCCGGCATTGCGACAGGCACCATCCAGAACTTCACAAGCGGCAAGAGCAGCCTCGCCTATATGTTCCCGGTGCAGTCGCATCCGGTCTCGGCGCTCGCCGGCGACTGGACCTACCTGCAAAGCGGCTTCTCCGGCCCGAACTCCTCCTTCGTGAACTGGCTGGGCAAGTTCAACATCACGGCCGACGGCGGCATCACGGCGTGCGACTACGACTACGGCGCCGGAGACCCCTCGGTTTGCCTGCCGAACTCGGCCACCCGCTCCGTCGCGGCTCGCACGGACGGCGGCTTCGACCTGAGCAAGAACGGCTCGGTGGTGGCCAGCCTGTACGGCTATCGCACGCCCGACGGCACCCTGACCGTCTTCGCCACGCAGAACCCCGCCGGCGCCAACGACCCGACTGCGATGCAGACGAGCATGCTGCTTTCGCAAATGAAGACGCTGAGCATGCCGGCCGTGGGCGCTGTCTCGAGCTACTGGGACGTGCTGCTGAGCCAGAACAGCGGTGTTCGCACCGTGTCGGTCACGCCGAACTCCACCACCATCACCGCGGTGGACGGTGACACCGCCACCCGCACGCGCACCAGCGACGGCCGCGTGGACACGGTCCGCTACAACTACCCGGTTCCCGGTCACCGCTACCGCGCCGCAGGCACCAATTTCGGCGCCACCTACCAGCTGCCGATGCGCGGTACCGGCTTCACCGTGCACATCAACGCCGTGCCCGGCGGTCCTGGCCAGCAAAGCTACTCGGTGAGCATGAACCGCAAGTAAGCTGCTGCGGCCTCGATAGCCGCCCAGGCAGAAAGCACAAAGCCCCGACGTCTTGGCGTTGGGGCTTTCTTTTATTCCGAGCCAGCCGACGCCGCCCCAAACAAAAAAACGGGGCGCAGCCACCAGCCGCGCCCCGCGAAGACCCCGTGCCACACGGGGGACAGAGAACTCGTTGGAATCAGCCTGCGGTGGCCAACCCGTTCATCGGCGAGCGCGGCGGCTCGGGCGGCGGCAGCTTGGTGTCCGCCACGTGGGCCTTGAGCATCGGCCGCAGCGCCACGATGGCCAGGAAGGCGGCGAACAGGTCCAGCCCCGCCACGGTGTAGAGCACGGTCGACCAGGTGCCGGTGGCTTCCATCATCAGGTTGCCGATGGGCACGAACAGCGCACCGATGCCCTTGGCGCAGTACAGCACGCCGTAGATCTTGCCGATGTGCTTGGTGCCGAAGGCGTCGCCGGCCAGGGCGGAGAACAGCGAGTACACCTCGCCCCAGGCCAGGAACACCACGCCCGACAGGATCAGGAAGGCCCACGGGTTGTGGCCGAAGTAGCCCAGCGCGATGATGCCCAGGCCTTCCAGCGTGAAGGCGATCACCATGGTCTTCTCGCGGCCGATGTGGTCCGACACCCAGCCGAACATGGGGCGCGAGATGCCGTTCATGATGCGGTCGAGCATGAGCGCCAGGGGCAGCGCGGCCATGGTGACGAAGTACAGGTCGACCTTGAAGTTCTTCACGCCCAGGTCCTGTGCGATGACGCCCAGTTGCGCCACGGCCATCATGCCGCCGGTGACCACGCAGGTGAACATCAGCAGCATCAGCCAGAACAGCTTGGTGCGAAGCGCCTCGCCCAGCGTGTAGTCGCGGCGGCTCTGGTTGACCTTGCTCGAGGCATGCACCTCGACGCCCTTGGGCGCACGCAGGAACCAGGCGGCGGCAAAGGCCAGCGAACCCTGCAGCAGGCCGAAGAACAGGAAGGCCTGCTGGAAGCCCGACGATTCGATCATGGCCGCAATGGGCAGGATGGTGGCGGCCGAGCCGGCACCATAGCCGCCGGCCGTCAGGCCCACGGCCAGGCCGCGGCGGTCGGGGAACCACTTGAGCGCGTTGTTGATGCAGGTGGCGTAGATGGAGCCCACGCCGATGCCGCCGATGGCCGCGCCGACGTAGAAGCCCAGCAGCGTGGTGGCCTGCGAGTTGATGACCCAGGCCGCGCCGATGAAGATCGCGCCAAAGGCCACGATCATGCGCGGGCCGAACTTGTCGATGAAGTAGCCCTCGATGGGCGCCAGCCAGGTCTGCACCAGCACGAAGATGGTGAAGGCGATCTGGATGGAAGCGCGCTCCCAGCCGAACTTGCCCTGGATCTCGGGCACGAACAGCGTCCAGGCGTACTGGATGTTGGCCGTGGCGATCATGCAGACGATGCCGACAACCAGTTGCAACCAGCGGTTGTCGGACCAGCGCAGGGGCTGGCCGGTGCCGGCGCCGTGCTTGAGTGGGGTGGTGTTCATGGGCTCGTGTCTCCGTGCTGAGTGATGGGCGAACTTGATGGCGAACTTGATGGGACGGACTTTGGGCGCAACCGCCCGAATGCGCGCCTGCCGGAAGTCACGCGCGGAATCGAGACAAACCCCAATGAATCAGGGCAAGCACTCATGACCAAAGTCATGGCGGCAAAACGCGGCGCGTGGCCAGAATCGGCAACGCATGACCGATTCACCCCCGTCCCACCTCGTGGGAAGCCCCGCATGGCCAGCGCCGTGATCCGCAACCTGCTGCAGCGCATGGACCCGCGCCGCAGCCTCGCGGCCGCCGTCGGCTGGCTGCTGGTTGCCCTGGCCATGTGCCTGGCGCTGGCGGCCAACCTGTGGCTGAGTTCCTTCGTGCGCTCCACGCTGCTGGAGCAGTACAGCCGCCGGCTCGACGCGGCGGGCGAACACGTCAGCGCCGAGCTCGACACCGCCTTGCTGCTGCGGCTGCAGTCGGTGAGCGTGGTGGCGGCGATGCTGTCCGAAGACGTGCAGCAAAGCGACAGCGAGGGCATCAAGCGCTCGCTGCAGGCAGTGCGCCTGGGCGTGCCCGACCTGGTGTGGCTGGCGGTGACCGATGCCGACGGCTTCATCGTCGGCGCCA
>JAFECZ010000484.1 GCA_018241905.1 Pseudomonadota bacterium | reverse complement strand
GAGGCCCGCAATGGCCGCCGGTGAATTCGGCTGCACCTCCGACACGCGCACGCAGCTTTCCTGCGATTGCACTTCGAGCACGCGCGCCGCCCGCCGCGACAGCGGCACCGTGGAACCCGACAGCCCGATGAAGGCGCGGCGCACCCGTCCATGGGTGAACAGCTGCGTGAGCACCCATTGCGCCGAGTTCACCGCCACCGCGAAGCAGATGGCCTGCGCGCCCGGGATGATGGCCGTGTTCACGCCGATCACGCGCCCGCGGCTGTCCAGCAGCGGTCCGCCGGAGTTGCCGGGATTGAGCGCCGCGTCGGTCTGGATCACGTTGTCGATCATTCGCCCCGCCTTGGAGCGCAACGAGCGGCCCAGCGCCGAGACGATGCCGCTGGTGACCGTGTGGTTGAAGCCCAGCGGGTTGCCGATGGCGATGGCGATCTGCCCCACCCGCAGGCGGGACGAATCGCCCAGCGTCAGATGCGGCAACGCCCGGCTGGCGCCGATGCGCAGCACCGCCAGGTCGGTGTCGGGGTCTTCGCCCACGAGTTGCGCCTCGGAGCGCGTGCCGTCGGGCCGAAGCACCTCGAGCCGCGCGGCGCCGTGCACCACGTGGCTGTTGGTCAGCAGGTAGCCGTCGGGGGTGAAGAGAAAGCCCGAGCCGGTGCCGCCGCGGCCCTTGCCCGGCGCCGCATGCGCCGCAATGGCCACCACCGCGTCGCGCACGCGCTCCACGGTGCCGGCGACGGTTTCGGAATAGGCGTCCAGCAGCTCGGCGTCATCGCCGCCTGCAGAGCGCGCTTCGATGAAGGATGGTCGATCGCCCATGCAGGCACAGTTGGAGGCCGCGGCGCCAATTGCAAGATCTGCAGGCCGCGCCGGCCCAATGCGCGCCGCGCCCGCCTGTTGCGCCCGCCTACTGCGCCTGCCGGCGCTCGCGCCAAAGCACGGCGAAGTAGTCCAGCTCCCGCTGCTCCACGTCCGACACCGCGGTGTAGCGCATGCCGGCATCGGACCATTGCACCAGGTTGAAGCCGCGTTCGCTGGAAGCCGACGGCGCACGCACCGTGCCGTCGCCCGGCTGGACGTACAGGTCGATCACATGCAGGTCGCGCTTGTAGACCAGCGCCGCCGTCGCCTCGCCCCGCACCTTGTCCACGCGCCCGCCCAGCAGCACGAAGCCGTCGCTGGCCAGGTCGAACACCGGCGGCGCGTAGTCGATGCGGCCCTGGAACCAAGGCCGCACGGTGTGCCGATTGGACGAGGCCACCGCGATCAACCCCGGCCCGCCCAGCGCCTGCACGTGCAGCGTGACCATCTGCGGAACCAGCGCCCACCCCTGCCAGGCCTGGCGCGCCAGCGGCAGCGCCAGCGCGGCGCACAGCGCACCGGCCGCAAAGCCGGCGCCGGCCGTGCCCCAACCCCACTCGGCAAACCGCGGCAGCCAGCCGCGATGCGTCCGGGCGCGCCGCCCATCCTCGCGCAGCTCCTGCAGCGACAGCTGCGTACGCACGCTGGCATGCAGCGACTGCGGCGCCTTGTGCCGGGTGGCATGCCGGCCGATGAGCGCCGACAGTGCCTGGTCGTCCTGTTCGTGCTTCATGCCGCTCCCCTTTCCAGATCCTGCGCCAGTGCATGGCGCAGCCGTTCTCGCGCGCGCGACAGCCGCGACATCACGGTGCCCACCGGCACGCCTGCGATGCGGGCGATGGCCGCATAGTCCAGGCCCTCGAGTTCGCGCAGCACCACCACCTCGCGCAGCGGCGGCGGCAGCGCCCGCAACGCGGCGTCGACCCGGGCCCCGACCTCGCGCTCGTACAGCAGCGCATCGGGGCCCGGCGTGCTGTCGGCGGTGTCGTGGGCCTCGCCGTCTTCATCACCGAGCGCTTGCGGCCACTGGCGCGTTCTCGCCAGGGCGTCGAAGCAGGTGCGCCGCACGATGCCCAGGAACCAGGGCCGGGCATCGCCTTCGCGCAGCGTGTCGAAGTAGCGCATGGCGCGCAGCGCGGCCTCCTGCACCGCGTCCTCGGCCTGGGTGTCGCCGCGCAGCAGCCAGCGCGCCAGGTTGTACCCGGCATCCAGGTGCGGAAGCACACGGCGCTCGAAGGCACTGCGGTCCATGGCCCCGACACTACACCTTGCTGATCACGAAGCGGCCATGCATGTTCTCGTGCCCCTCCCCGCAGAAGTTGTCGCACAGGAAGTCGATGGTGCCCGGCGCGCCGGGATTCAGCTCGAAGCGCGTGGGCGTCCCCGGCACCAGGTCGTAGCGCTTGCCCAGGTCGGGAATGTTCATGCCGTGCACGAAGTCCACCGCCTGCACCACCACCTGCACCCGCTCGCCCACCTTGATCGGCACCTGCGCCGGCTCGAAGGAAAAGCGGCGCGCAACGATCTCTACCGTCCGGATGCCGCCGGCCTGGGCCTGCACCAGCGAACCCAGCGACCAGGCCCCGGCCGCCAGCGCGCCGATGCCCAGCACCGAACGCCGGCGCATGCAGCCATTGGCACTCATGCCTTCACCACCGGCAGCTCGACGAACTTGACCTCGGCGGATTGCCCCGAGGCCGTTACTTCGCGAAAGCCCAGGCCCGCATAGGGCGCACTCGGATTCCACGGCACGGGCAGGCGCTGCTCCTGGGAGCCGGGTGCCGGCTGCGCGAAGATCAGCGACCTGGCCGCGTGGTGCGCGATGTGGCCGGTCATGTGGTGGTTCTCCTGGTGGATGTGGCCATAGAACACCGTCACGTTCTGGTAGGGCATGAGGGCGTCCACCACCTGCGCGCCGTCGCGCGTGGCCCAGTCCCACTTGGGCGCCAGGTCGAACAGCGGCCGGTGCGTCAGCACCACGATGGGCGCCGCCTTGTCGCGAGACGCCAGGTCCGACTTCAGCCAGGCCAGCTGCTGCTCGCCGACGCGCGCCCCGGGGTCGGACACGTTGTCCAGCGCAATGAAGTGCACG
Organism: Pseudomonadota bacterium; assembly: GCA_018241905.1. Taxonomy (GTDB): domain Bacteria; phylum Pseudomonadota; class Gammaproteobacteria; order Burkholderiales; family Burkholderiaceae_C; genus Variovorax. The sequence goes on along the minus strand of JAFECZ010000484.1, from coordinate 1,022 downwards.
CCCTTGTGGTCGAAGCTGTAGTGGGTCTCGCCGAAGAACTCCTGGAAGGCGGCCCCCTTGTCCAGCGCTGCGTCGTGCTCGCCCGGCATGAAGCGGATGTTGCGAACCTTCAGGTCGTCGGTCAGGCGCTTGAACTCCGCCATGCGCCGGCGGCGCTCGACCGGATCGTCCGTGGTGTTGGTCAGGTCCCCGGTGAAGACGATGAAGTCGGGCGGCTCGGGCAGCGCGTTGACGCTGGCAATCGCCTTGGGCAGCGTGCCCCTGGCGTCGGGGTTGGCGGGGCCGGTGTAGCCCCAGTGGGTGTCCGAAAGCTGAACGAAATAGAAGTCGCCGGTTCCGGCACGAGCCGAGCCGGCGCCTGCGCAGCCGGACAGGGCACCGGAGAACACGGCACCGCCGCCAGCCGCGGCCAGGGCCAGGAAATCGCGTCGTTGCATGATGGAATGCCTCCGCAGCAAGCCAGTGGATGAAGGTCGAGCCCTTCTTGCAAAGGGGCTCATCCAGTCCTACCGGCGCAGGCGCGATTTCATTCCATCGCCGCGGCCAGCTCAGGCCAGCATGCCCTCCACGATCAGCTTCCAGTGCTTTTCCTCCACCGGCGTGATCGACAGGCGGTTGCCCCGGCGCAGCACGATCATGTCGGCCAGCTCGGGGGTGGCGCGCATCTCGGGCAGCGACAGCAGGCGCGTCTTGCGCAGCGCCTGCACGTCCAGCAGCAGCCAGCGCGGCTTGTCGAGCTTGGAGTCGGCGTCGTAGTAAGGCGAGGTGGCGTCGAACTGCGTCGGGTCGGGCCGCGTGCCCGAGGCCACGCGCGCCACGCCGACGATGCCGGGCTGCGGGCAGCTGGAGTGATAGAAGAGCACGCCGTCGCCCACCTGCATGGCCTTGCCCATGAAGTTGCGCGCCTGGTAGCTGCGCACGCCGGTCCAGGGCACGGTGGCGTCGGGCGCGGCCAGGGCATCGTCGATGGAACAGTCGTCGGGCTCCGATTTCATCAACCAGTACTGGGTCATCGGCTCTCT
>JAFECZ010000483.1 GCA_018241905.1 Pseudomonadota bacterium | reverse complement strand
ACTCTGACGGCCGCGGCCATTGCCGTGGTGGTGGCGCTGGCCGTCTATCGCATCGGCGGCATGCTGCTGCTGCGGCTCACGCGGCCGCTGGCCGGGCTGCATGCCATGGTCGGCAAGTGCCGGCCGGCGGCGCGCTGGGTGCTGCCTCTGTTGGGCCTGCAGATGGTCTGGCAGGCCGCGCCGGACGAGCTGCGCGGCATGGGCAGCGTGCGGCATCTCAACGGCCTGCTGCTCATCGCCGGCGTGGCCTGGCTGGCGGTGCGCGCCATCAACGGCTTCACCGAGGGCTTTCTTTCCAAGTACCCGGCCAACGTGGCCGACAACCTGTACGCGCGGCGCCTGCACACGCAGGGCCGCGTACTGGCGCGCACGGCCATCAGTGCAGTGCTGATCGCCGCGGCCTCGCTGATGCTGATGACTTTTCCCGGCGCGCGCCAGGTGGGCGCCAGCCTGCTGGCCTCGGCAGGCGTGATCGGCATCATCGCGGGCCTGGCGGCCAAGCCGGTGTTCAGCAACCTCATCGCCGGGCTGCAGCTGGCGCTGGCCCAGCCCATCCGCATCGACGACGTGCTGGTGGTCGAGGGCGAATGGGGCCGCGTGGAGGAAATCACCGGCACCTTCGTCGTGCTGCGCCTGTGGGACGAGCGCTGCCTGATCCTGCCGCTGAGCTACTTCATCGAGAAGCCCTTCCAGAACTGGACGCGCAGCAGCTCGCAGCTGCTGGGTTCCGCGTTCTTCTACGTGGACTACGGCATGCCTGTGGCGCCGCTGCGCGCCGAACTCGAGCGCATCGTGCGGGCCGCACCCGAATGGGACGGCCGCAGCTTTTCGCTGCAGGTGACCGACATTACCGAGCGCACGATGCAGCTGCGCGCGCTGGGCACCGCCTCCACCTCGGGGCTGGCCTTCGAGCTGCGCTGCCGCATCCGCGAAGGGCTGATCGGCTTCATGCAGCGCGAATACCCGCAGCACCTGCCGCAAATGCGCCTGCGCCAGGATGAGTTCTCGGCCCAGGCCGAACTTCCCCGGCAGGAACCCAGGCGGCCGCACGCAGCCTGACCGGCGCCACTGCGCCTTCAGGCGCCGGACGGCGCACGCCGGCGCCGGTCGGCCTTGGGCAGATCGGCGGCCGCCGGCAGCAGCGCCTCGGCCTGCGCCTGCAGGCGCGCAAGCGATTCGTCGAACAGCTGGGCCGCCTGCGGCGCAAGGGCCGACATCAGCTGCGCGTTGATCTCGCGCACCATCGGAAAGAGTTCGGCATGGATGGCGCGGCCCGCATCCGTGAGCCGCAGCATCACCTGGCGCCGATCGCCGCCGGGCTGGCTGCGCGAGATCAGGTCCTTGGCCGCCAGCGAGCCCACCGCGCGCGAAGTGCGCGCCCGGTCGAGCTGGGCCAGCTCGGCCAATTGCGAAGAGCCCAGGCCCTTGGCGCCATGCTCCGCCAGCGTGGCCAGAACGCGCCATTCGCGCCGCGTGATGCCAAAGCGCCCCTCGCAAAGCCGGATCACCGGGCTGCCGCCCACCGACAGCAGGCGGCTGAGCCGGTACAGCAGCAGGTCGTCGAGCGCGGGACCTGCGCCGGGCGAAGGCGTCTGGGCCATCGGGGTAACTCCGCAAAGCAGTTGATTTGAACAATCGATTGTCGCGCCCCTACAGTGGGGGACGGCGCCGCGCGGCGCCCGGAACATCCAACGAGGAAAAACCACCATGCTCCTGCTGCGCAAGACTCTCCATGCCCTGATGGCCGGCTTCGGCCTGGCCGCCCTCGCCGCGGCGAGCCCCGGCCTGTCGGCCCAGACCCTGGACGGAGGCCCGCTGCGCATCGTGGTGGGCTTTGCGCCCGGCGGCGCCTCCGACAAGGTGGCGCGCATCGTGGGCGACAAGCTCTCGCCCAAGCTGGGCGTGCCGGTGGTGGTCGACAACAAGACCGGCGCCGGCGGCCGCCTGGCGGCGCAGCAGGTCAAGAGCACCCCCGCCGGCCAGAACGTGCTGATGCTGGCCAACCCGGCCGTGATGGTGGTGGCGCCGCTGGTCTTCAAGGACAACGGCTACGACCCCGACAAGGACTTCGTGCCGGTCTCGCACGTGAACGACTACGAATTCGCGCTGTCCGTCTCGACCGCGGTGCCGGTCAAGGAACTGCCCCACCTGCTGGCCTGGATGCGCGCCAACCCCGAGAAGTCGAATTTCGGCGTGCCGGCCACCGGCAGCCTGCCCCACTTCTTCGCGCTCATGACCGCCGAGAAGGCCGGCGTGCAGGGCCAGGTGGTGGGCTACCGCGGCTCCGCGCCGCTGCTCAACGACCTGATCGGCGGGCAGATCCCCATCGCCTTCGACACCTTCGACGTGGCCCTGCCGCAGCACCAGGCGGGCAAGCTGCGCATCCTGGCCATCTCGAGCAGCAAGCGCTCGCCCTTTGCGCCGGACATTCCCACCTTCAAGGAGGCGGGGCTGGACCTGGCCGCCACCGGCTGGAACACTTTCTACGCGCCGGCCAGCATGCCGCCGGCCAAGGTGGCGCTGATCTCCAAGGCCATCTACGAAGTGATGAAGGATCCGGCCACGGTCAAGGCCTTCAACGATTCGCTGATGACGCCCGTGGCCGCCACCCAGGCGCAGACGGTGGCGATGCTCAAGGCCTTCCGCGAGCAGTGGGCGCCAGTGGTGCGCAAGTCGGGCTACCAGCCCTGATGGTCTGAAATCGCCGGTCGGCGCCGCTTCGGCGCCACCCCGCGGCCCGCCCTGCCCTCGCGGCACGGCGGGCCGTTTCGCTTGCGCGCCCAGATCCGCGGCTGCTGCCGAACCGAGGGAATACCCGCGCAAATCCTTCTTGCGCATCGTCCTTTCGTGCAACTATTATTGCGTTGCAAGTTGTCTTGCAATTTCTTTTGCACTCACGCAAGGACCTCGTCATGAAGCTGTCATTCGCCAAGATCCTCTCGATTGCCGCCATGGCGGCAGGCGCCCTGCTGCGGCCCGCCGTGGCGGCCGAACCCCTGCTCGTGGCCGTGGACACGGCCTTCGTTCCCTTCGAGTTCAAGCAAGGCGACAAGTACGTCGGCTTCGACATCGACCTGTGGGATGCCGTGGCCAAGGACCTGAAGCTGGACTACAAGCTCCAGCCCATGGACTTCAACGGCATCCTGCCGGCGCTGCAGGAAGCGGCGCTTACCGCACGCCAGTCCGGCCTTCCGCTGGTGGTCTCGCACCACAAGTGCGCAGGCCCGGCCAACTGGGGCCGCACGCGCGAGACCCTGCCGCTCATCGAGCAACTGGCCGGCGGCCAGGAGCTGGCGATGGATGTGTACCCCTACACCGCAGGCTCCACCGTGCTGCGCGAAGACCTGGTGGACGGGGTGATCGACATCCTCATCACCAGCAGCCAGCCGCACCCGGAAATGGGCGGGCGCTACATCAAGGACATCGCGGCGGAATGGGGCGTCTCGCAGCAGGAAGCGGCGGTGCGCCTGAAGCCGGGCAACGCCTGCTACTTCCAGATGCGGCAGGACGACGTGGACCGCGTCATCACCCACCCCTTGTCGATGATCGGCTCCGACGGCCTGCCGCACGACGAGCGTCCGCATCCGCGCCTGTGGGGCGCTTTTCCGCGCGTGCTGGCCACCTACTGGCGCGAGCGCGGCATGCTGGCGCTGGAGCAGGCGATCCACAAGATGAGCGGCATGTCCGCCCGGCGCTTTCGCATTCCCGAGCGCGGCTTGCTGCGCGAGGGCTACATGGCCGACGTGGTGGTGTTCGACCCCAGGACGGTGCGCGACGCCGCCACCTTCGAGCAGCCGCGGCAGTTTTCCGAAGGCATCGAGCGGGTGTGGGTGAACGGGGTGCTGAGCTACACCGGCGCCGGCCATGTGGCGGGGCAGCGGGCGGGGCGCTTCGTGAAGAGGGCATCCGCCTAGGGTTTCTCCTCTGCAAGATACCGGTTTCAATCATCATATGATCGACGCAGTTCAGGGCTGACTG
>JAFECZ010000482.1 GCA_018241905.1 Pseudomonadota bacterium | reverse complement strand
CGAGCCGTCCGCTGCAATGTCGAGGTCGAGGTCGAGCGCGAAATCGAGCGTGCCGAAGACCATGCGCTGCGCGCCGGCGGCGGCAATGCGATTGGCTTCCGAGACGCCACGGGCGCTTTCGATGAGGGCGAGGATGCCGGCGCGCGGCAGCGCCGCCTGGGTCTGCGCAATCTGCGCAGCCGACTCGGCCTTGGGCAGCAGCACGCCGATGCCGACCGCGCCGCCCAGTGCCGCCACGTCGGCGGCGAACCAGACGGTGGTGGCGTCGTTGATCCGCACCACCACACGGGATCGCTCTTCGGGCGTGGCTGTCTCGATCCAGGCGGCGACCGCGCCGCGCGCGGCGGCCTTGTCGCCAGGCGCAACGGCGTCTTCCAGGTCCAGGACCACCTTGTCGGCGCCGCTGGCCAGGGCCTTGCCGAAGCGCTCCGTTCGTGTGCCCGGTACGAAGAGATAGGTTCGGACCTGGGGCTGCAGATCGGCGGACATCGCGGCGGGCATGACGGCAACCTCAGACGGCCTTGGACTCACGCAGCTGCGCAATCGCAGCCGGGCTGTAGCCGAGTTCGGCCAGGATCGCGTCCGTGTGCTGGCCGAGGGCCGGTACCGGGTCCATGCGCGGTCCGGTGTTCCAGGTGCCGGGCGGCAGCATGGCGGGCACCGGCCCCACGGCTGTGCCGACCTCGGTCCAGCGCCCGCGAGCCTGCAGCTGCGGATGCGCCCAGACATCCTTCATGGTGTTGACCTGCGCATTGGCGATCTGGGCGAGTTCGAGGCGCTCGACCACCTGCTTGCCGGTCAGCGGCGCGAAGGCCTCCACGATGATCTGGCGCAAGGCCGCCCGTTCCTTCACGCGCTTGAAGTTGGCGGTGAAGCGCGGGTCCTTGGCGAGATCGGGTTGCTGCAGCACTTTGTCGCAGAAGCTCGCCCATTCGCGTTCGTTCTGCAGCCCCAGCATCACGGTGGTGCCGTCGCCGGCCGGGAAAGGTCCGTAGGGGTAGATCGTCGCGTGGCTGGCTCCGGTGCGCGGCGGTGGCTCGGCGCCTTCGAAGGCGTAGTACAGGGGGTAGCTCGTCCACTCCGCCAGCGCCTCCAGCATCGAGATGTCGATGCGTTGGCCCTTGCCGGTCTGCGCCCGCTGCAGCAGCGCCGCCAGGATGTTGCTGTACGCATACATGCCGGCTGCGATGTCGGCGATCGAGGGTCCGGCCTTGCAGGGCTCTTCCGGCGTGCCGGTCACGGAGACAAAGCCTGCTTCGCTCTGGATCAGGAGGTCGTAGGCCTTCTTGTCCCGGTAAGGACCCGGGTTGTGCGGATCGTCTCCATAGCCCGAGATGTCGCAGACGATCAGACCCGGCTTGGCAGCCGACAGTTTGTCGCAGCCCAGGCCTAGCCGCGCGGCGGCGCCCGGTGCGAGGTTCTGCACCACCACGTCCGCCTTGTCCATCACCAGCCGTTCCAGCACGCGGGCGGCCTCCGGGTGCTTGACGTCGAGCGTCAGGCTCTCCTTAGATCGGTTGGTCCAGACGAAATGCGATGCCAGGCCGCGTACCCGTTCGTCATAGCCGCGGGCGAAGTCGCCCGAGCCGGGGCGCTCGATCTTGATGACCCGGGCGCCGAGGTCGGCCAGCTGGCGGGTGGCGAACGGCGCGGCAATCGCGTGTTCCAGGGTCACGACGGTGATGCCCTTGAGTGGCTGCATGATTCTCTTTCCTGATTCTTTCGGGGGTCGGACGTCAGCGCAGCGCCGCGGTGGCATCCATCGTCAGCCAGCCTTCGTGGTCAGACGCCCAGAGGCGGATGGTCTTTCCGTCGGCCGCCGGCTGGCCGCTGACGTGGAAGGCGTTCAGGTCGAACGTCGGCCGCACGGCCTTGAAGCTGAAGGTGGCGAGCTGCGCATCGGGCATCTGGCGGCGCAGCAGATCCAGCAGCAGCGTGGCAATGAGCGGACCATGCACGATCAGGCCCGGGTAGCCCTCGACCTCGGTGACATAGCGCCGGTCGTAGTGGATGCGGTGGCCGTTGAAGGTGAGCGCCGAATAGCGAAACAGCAGGACGTCGTCCGGCACGATCCGGCGGCGCCAGGCGGCCTCGGCCGGTGCGGCCTGGGGCGGCGGCGCCACATCGTTCGGGCCCTGCGCTTCGCGGTAGACGATGTCGTGGAACTCGACCAGCGCCGGCTGCGCCTCGTCATTGCATCGAATCTCGTGGCGCACCTTCACGAACACCAGCTTGCCGGTGCGGCCCTCCTTGGCCGTGACGTTGTCGATGGTCGAGGTGCGGGCAACCCGGTCGCCGACACGGATCGGCGCGCGGAACTCGAACTGGCTGCCGGCCCACATGCGCCGTGGAAGCGGCACGGGCGGAAGAAAGCCGCCCCGCTTTGCGTGGCCGTCGGCGCCTATCTCGCTCTGCCGGTGCATGGGCAGGAAATAGAGCCAGTGCCACAGCGGCGGAAGTGGCGTGCCTTCGGTCACCGGCATCGGCGGGTGGTCCAGGGTGGCGGTCAGCGCCACCACCGGGGTGCGGGTGATCGTGTCTTCGACCGTTTCGCTGCGTCCAATCCAGGATTGCAGCTGGTCTTCCTGCTGTGCGTCCAATCTCGTCTCCTTGCGGCCAGCGCCATGTGGCGGCCGTGATGGAGACAAAGTTTGCAGCGCGCCCGCCATTCAGAGAATTGCAATGTTTGATCGTATTGATGCAGGCAGAGCATCAGTCCTGCGCCACGGGGAGAACGGCAGGTGGCGACTTGCCGCTTGTGGTTTACTCCAGCCCACCATGGAACTCCGACAGCTGCGCTACTTCGTGAAGGTCTGCGAGCTGCGCAGCATGGGGCGGGCCGCGCTCGAACTGGAGTTGGCGACTTCCGCCCTGAGCCAGCAGATCAGCCGCCTGGAAAGCGAGCTGTCCACGCGCCTGCTGCGGCGCAGCTCGACCGGCGTCACGCCGACCGATGCCGGCCTCGCCTTTCTGCAGCAGGCCCACCTCACGCTGCGCCATGCCGACGAGGCCGTGCGCGCGGCGCAGCAGGCGCGGCTGTCGGGCCACGTCAGCATCGGCCTGCCACCCACCACCTCGTCCGTGCTGGGCGTGCCCTTGATGCGGGCGATGGCCGAGCGCTATCCGGATGTTCGCCTGCACCTGGTGGAAGCGCTGTCCGGCCACCTGGCATCGATGCTCAACTCGCGCCAGCTCGACCTGGCCGTCGTGTTCCAGGCGGACACGGCGCGCCGCTGGAGCGTGCTGCCGCTCTTGGGCGAGAAGCTCTTCGTCATCGGCCGCGCCGACCTGCCTGGCATGCCCGCCGGCCGCCAGGTGCGGCTCGCGCAGTTGGGCGCGCTGCCGCTGATCCTGCCCAGCGCCACGCACGGGCTGCGCGCGACGCTCGAAGCTGCCTTCGCCCGCGCGCGCGCCGTACCGCGCGTGGTGGCCGAGATCGACGGCTTGGCGCTGCTGATGGATGCGGTGCGGGCCGGCCATGGTGCCACCATCCAGCCGGGCGCGGCGGTGGCGCGAACGGCGGCCGAGCCGCTGGTGCAGGTGCGCATCGCCGATGCACAGGTCGGCCGGCTCAACCTGCTCGCGAGCCTGTCGGACGACGAGCTGTCTCCGGCGGCGCTGGCGGCGCGGGTGATGCTGACCGAGGTGGCCCGCAAGCTGGTGCTTGAAGGCCGCTGGGCCGGGGCGGCCCTTCACGAAAACTGAACACCCCTGCGCGCGGGCGCACTGTCGCCCGCAGGGCCGTCTGCCTAGAGTTGGACTCCCCACGAGGAGACAACTGAAATGTTCGATGTCCTGGTCATCGGCGGAGGCAATGCCGCCTTGTGCGCCGCGCTCATGGCACGGGAGGCGGGTGCCACCGTGCAGCTGGTCGAGGCCGCGCCGCGCGAATGGCGCGGCGGCAATTCCCAGCACACCCGCAACCTGCGCTGCATGCACGAGGCGCCGCAGGATGTGCTGGTCGATGCCTATCCCGAGGAAGAGTACTGGC
>JAFECZ010000481.1 GCA_018241905.1 Pseudomonadota bacterium | reverse complement strand
GGGGCGTGCGCCGCTCGCTCTCGCGGCAGGTGGCGAACAGCTCGGCCAGCACGGCACGCGTGTCGCGCGGATCGATCACGCCGTCGTCCAGCAGCAGGGCGCTGGTGGTGAACACGCTCATCTGCCTGTCGAAGCGCTCGATGATCTGCTGCTGCATGGCGGCCAGCTTTTGCGGATCGGCCGCGCCGCCCTTGCGTGCCATGCCGGCCTCCATGACGATGGCCATGGTCTTGGCGGCCTGCTCGCCGCCCATGACGGCGGTGCGCGCGTTGGGCCACGAGAGCGCAAAGCGCGGCGCGAAGCCGCGTCCGCACATGCCGTAGTTGCCCGCGCCGTAAGAGGCGCCGCAGTGCAGGGTGATCTGCGGCACGGTGGCGTTGGTCACCGCCTGGATCATCTTGGCGCCGTGCTTGATGATGCCGGCCTCTTCGTGCGCCACGCCCACCATGTAGCCGGTGATGTTCTGCAGATAGAGCAGCGGCGTGCGGCTCTGGCAGCAGGCCTGGATGAAGTGCGTGGCCTTTACCGCGCCGTCGGAGTCGATGGGCCCGTTGTTGGTGATGACGCCCACCGCGTGGCCTTCGAGGCGGATGTGGCCACACACGGTGGCGCTTCCGTAGTTCTCGGAAAAGGGCAGGAACTCGGAGTTGTCGGCAATGCGCGCGATGACTTCGCGCATGTCCACCGGCCGCTTGGCATCCGAGGGCATGACGCCCAGCAGTTCTTCGGCCGGATGGCGCGGCGGCTCGAAGCTGCGCTCGGCCGCATCGCCACGTCGATCCCAGTCGATGCTGGCAAGGATGTCGCGTGCGATGCGGATGGCGTCGCGGTCGTCTTCGGCCAGGTAGTCGCCCAGGCCCGAGACATGGGTGTGCATGACGGCGCCGCCAAGCGCTTCTTCGGTGGCGATTTCGCCGGTGGCCGCCTTGAGCAGCGGCGGGCCGGCAAGAAAGGCCCGTGAGCGGCCCCGCACCATGACGATGTAGTCCGACAGGCCCGTTTGATAGGCGCCGCCTGCGGTGGACGAACCGTGGGTGACGGTGACCACCGGCAGGCCGGCGGCCGAGAGCCGAGCGAGGTTGCGAAAGATCTGCCCGCCGCGCACGAATTCCTCGACGCGGTAGGCCATGAGATTGGCGCCTGCGCTCTCGACCAGCTGCACGTAGGGCAGCTTGTTCTCCAGCGCGATTTCCTGCATGCGCAACTGCTTGTCCAGGCCCATGGGCTGCAGGGCGCCGGCGTCGATGCCGGAGTCGGAGGCGCACACCATGCAGCGCACGCCGCAGATGTAGCCGATGCCGGCGACGATGCCGCCGCCGGGCACGCTCTGGTCGAGGTCGGGGTTGTCGCGGCCGAGGCCGGCGAGGGTGCAAAGCGGAATGAAAGGCGTGCCGGGGTCCAGCAGCAGCGCCATTCGTTCGCGCGGCAGCAACTGGCCGCGCCTGGCGAAGCGTTCGCCCGAGGCTTGCGATGCGGCGCTTGCGCGTGCTTCGTGGGTGCGGACTTGTTCAAGCAGGGCCAGCATGCTGGCGCGCTGCGCCTGGAACGTCTCGCCGTTGGGGTTGAGTCTGGAGTCGATGATGGCGGGCATGGAGTGGCTGCTGCTGGCGCTTGCTTGCTTGCTCTTGTTGAACTCTATGCGGGGCTGCAGGAGGGGGCTTGCGGTAACTGGCTAAGTGCCGTTGCCGTGGTGGCCGAGGCGCAGCGCAGCCATGGCGAGTCGAGCCCAACTCCGTTCCTCGAACTTCGTTACATCTGGGCTGCCGTTTCGCGTCACCTGGCGGATTGGGCCGTGCGTTGTAAGCAGCAGGTCGGCGCTCCCGCAGACCAACAGGTGCCTCGAGAAAATGGAAACGACACAAACCGCGAATCGCATTCACCCCTTGATGGCAGGCGCAGCCATCTCCGTCATGCTCGTGAGCCTGGCAGGCGTCGCGGCCTTGACTGGCGTGCTGCCGACTGTGCACGCCTCCTCGGCGCCTGCTGCATCGGTTCCTGCGCAAGCGCCGGTGGCCGCACCGCCAGCCGCACTTGCACAGCAGGTTGCGCGCCCGCCTGTCATTGCGCCGCAGGACCTTGGTGAAAGCGCCTCGCCTCGAACGGTGGTGCATCGCGAACCGGTTCGGCATTCGCAACCGCTGCCGGCTTCTGCGCCGTACGCCCAGGCATCGACGTATCCGCAGCAGCCTCCGAGCGCGCAACCTGCGTACTCGCAAGCCCCAGCCGCGCCTGCGCCGTCTGCGCCGGCGCCGCAATACAACCCCATCGGCATCGGTGTGGGCGCAGTGGTCGGAGGATTGCTGGGCAACCAGGTCGGCAACGGCAACGGCAAGACCCTGGCGACCATCGCCGGGGCCCTGGGTGGCGGCTATCTTGGAAATGAAATTGCCAAGCGGGCGCCCTGAGTAGCTCGGTGGCGCAACACGCCTAGCGGCCAGCCGCGCCCGCCGCAACAGGCTCGCCACCGAATTCCTCGGCCACCAGCGTGCGCAGCCACCGATTCGCCGCGTCCTCATTGAAGCGTCGATGCCAGTGCATGCGGATGACGAAGGCCGGCAAGCTCAACGGCAGCTTGCGGCTCACGAAATTTCCATGGCGCCCGAAGGCATCGGCAAGCTGGCCAGGAACAACTGCCAGGAAGTCGCCCGCTTCCAGCAGAGGCGGAATCATCAGGTAGGACGGCAAGTCGACGCATTCCGGCCGGACAAGACCCTGGCTTGCCAGCACTTCGTCGATGCGGTCTTGTACGCCTGATGCGGCTCGCACGACGACCTGCGGCGCGGCTGCAAAGTTGCGCAGGGTCAGTGTCTTGCGAGCCAGAGGGTGGCCTGCTGCCACCAGCGCAACGTAGACCCGCTCGAACAGGCGCTGCTGGAAAAGGGACTCCGGCAATCCCGGATAGCTGCCGATGGCCAGGTCCACCTGCCCTTCGGCCAGGGCCGGCGCTATCTCCGACTGTTGCAGGGTCTTCAGCGACAGTCGCACGCCGGGAGCCTGGGCGCGCACGGCCCGCACAACCCGCGGCCAGAGAACGTAGGCGCCAACATCCGAGTGCGCGATGCGGAACTCGACCCGTGCCGACTGCGCGTCGAAGCTCGGGCTTTGCAGAACCCTGTCGCGCACGTGTTCGAGGATTTCGGCCAGGGGCTCGGCGAGCTCGCTGGCTCGGGCAGTGGGGCGAAGCCCGCGGCCCGTTCGGACGAACAGCTCGTCGCCCAGGAGCGTGCGCAGCCTGCCGAGTGCCGTGCTGAGGGCCGATTGGCTCATGTTCAGGTCGCGAGCAGCCAGCGTTGCGCTGCGATGCCGCAGCAACGCGTCCAGCACCGGAAGCAGGTTGAGATCGACAGACCTGATATCCATGCAGTGGATTCTAGAGTTCCGAGAAATTCGCTATTCAGGGGCTCTGATGCGCCTTAGCCTCGCGCTGTCCACTTCAAGAAAACGGAGACAGGTCGATGTTCAAGCTGCTCAGTCGGGCCATGTACGTGGCGGCCCTCTTGTCAACAACGCTTGCGTCCGCGGTGGCGCAGGCCCAGGGTTCGAAGCCGCCAATGACGATGGTCGTACCGGCGGCCGCGGGCAGTGCCCCCGACATCGTGGCCCGCCTGCTCGGCGACGAGTTGCAGCATCGACTTGGCCAGCCCTTCATCGTCGAGAACAAGCCGGGGGCGGGAGGCATCGTTGCCGTGATGGCGGCAAAGTCTGCGGCCAATCGGCCGAATACGCTGCTCTTTGTCCATGCAGCGGTGGCCACCGTGACGCCGCTGACTTACCGCGCAGCGAAGTTCGACCTCGCGACGGACTTCGAGCCGATTGCGACGGTCGCCGACACCCCGATGATGTTCGTTGCCAATCAGGCAAAAGGGCCGAAGTCGCTAGGGGAGGCGATAGCGCAGGCAAAGGCCGGACCCGACACGGTGGCGCTCGGTAGCACGGCGCGCGGATCGATTCCCCATCTCGCGGGCGTGCTGCTGGGGCAAATGACTGGAGCGCAGTT
>JAFECZ010000480.1 GCA_018241905.1 Pseudomonadota bacterium | reverse complement strand
CGTCCATCCTGCAGGCCTACCGCGATCTGTTCCGATCCGAGATGCGCCAGCGCGTTGTGGCGCTGAGTCGCAACCTGGGCTTGCCCAGCGCATTCGTGGAGGATTGGTTCGACATCGATTTCCACCTCGGACGCCTCTTGAGAGACATCGAGCGGCTGGCGCGCAAGCGCTCGGAAGCCAATGCGACGGGAGAGGACATCGCGTCTGCGGCCGCGCGCATCGGGCAACGCACCGAACGTCTGCGCACCTTGGCGCGCGAGAAATTCGACGTGCACGAGGTGGCCGATCCAGCCGAGACGATTGCCCAGCTGCGGCGCGCCGCGATGGAGGCCCACGGCGTGACGTCGGCCGATGCCGTGTCCAAGCTCGATCAGGTCATGGCGATGGCCCAGGAATGGGTAGACCGGTTGGGCACGCTGCGCGGCAATTTCGAGGAATTCCTCGCCAAGACGCGCTCTCTGGTTTGCGGCACCTGCGTGGGCCTGGGGCGCTCCCAGTTCGGGGTGGCCCGCAACCGCTACGACTGGGTGATCGTCGACGAGGCGGCCCGGGCCACGCCGGGCGAACTGGCCGTCGCGATCCAGTCGGGGCGCCGCGTGTTGCTGGTTGGGGACCACCGGCAGCTGCCGCCGCTCTACACCGAGCCGCTGGTGCGCCGGATCTCCGCGGACCTGCAGTGGCTGGACCGATCCGTGCTCACCCGCAGCGACTTCGAGCGTGCCTTCGAGTCCGACTACGGCCGTCAGGTCGGTGCGACTCTGCAGACCCAGTACCGCATGGCGCCGCCGATCGGCGAACTGGTGTCTGCCTGTTTCTACCCGGTGCCGCTGCAGCCCGGCCGCGGTGATCCGCCGCCATGGTTCGATCAGTTGCCCGAACGTATCGGCGCGGTTGTGACCTGGGTCGATACGTCGGGCGCCGGGCGCGAATCCCACGATCGGCCGAGGACGCCCGGCTTTGACAACCTCTATGAAGCGCGCGAGATACTGGATCTGCTGCGCTCGATCTGCACCAGCGGACCCTTCGTGCAGTCCCTGATGGACCACTGCGCCGAGGACGAGAAGCCCATCGGGGTCATCTGCATGTACGCCGCGCAGGAGCGCCTGCTGCAACGCATGCTCAGCGAACAGGACTGGGCCACGGGCTACCGGCGCTTGATCAAGATCGACACCGTCGACAGCTACCAGGGCAAGGAGAACCGGATCATCATCGTGTCTACCACGCGCAACAACGGCCGCTACGAGCAGGGTTTCCTGAGCAGCAACGAGCGGGTGAATGTGGCGATCTCGCGCGCCATGGATCGCCTGGTGATCGTCGGCGCAGCCCGCATGTGGCGCGAGCGCCACCAGCGCTCCCCCATGGGACGGGTCCTCGCGCACATCGAGGCGCATCGCGACGACAAGGCGTTCACGATGGTCCAGGCATCCGCCTTGGAAGGGCGTCCGGCATGATCACGCTCGAGGAACAACAGCTGCGCGAACACCTCGCGGTCGAGGAGATCACGTTCGCTATTCCTGCGCAGAGCTTTGCGATCTCGTGCGCCATCAGTGCCGAAGAAGCGCTGCCGGTGGTGACGGAGTTCGCCCTGCGCATCGCTTACGTCTGCGGCACGCTCAGTCCCGCGCAGATCCAGGATTTCTTTGGTTTCTCGAAGAAGGAGACCGATGCGGTGCTCAAGTCCCTGCTCGATGAGCGGCTGCTGCAATGGAACGACGAGCACCTGGAGCTCACTACTTACGCGCTGGCGCGCTTCCAGGACAGCTCGGACAATCTGCCGCGCTTCTTCAAGATCCAGGACTGGAGCGCCGAAGTCGTGTTCGACCTGATCAGCTTCAGCCCGGCGGGCCGGCCGAGCCGCCTGAAGCGGGTGCGTTCGCAGATCGAGCTGGCGACACGCAACCTGGACAAGCAATCGCGCACGCGGCAGTACGCGGAGCAGTCCTTCCAGCAGAACTTTCGCCAGATCTGTACCAGGGAGAAGGCTGAGATCTACAAGATCAGCGCCATCGACGCCGGCGAGCGCTTCAGCATTCCCCTGCCGTGTACGTTCCACCTCGATCTGAGCGGGCAGACGAGCATTCGGCGCGACATCGATGATGAGAGCTTCGGCAGCCGGCTGGAGATCGCCGAGGCGATCACCGACGCGCTGGCCAGCCAGGAGCGGGGCGACAACGAGCGCTTGCGGGACTTCATCCAGACCTTCGATGACACTCTGCTGCAGCGCTACGTGACAGGGGATGCGTTCGATCTGCGCCGTTACGCCCAAGAGGTCCATCTGACGCGGTCCGTGCGCCCTGAGGACGACCGCGTCACGCCAATGCTGGGCGCGCTGTACCTCCCACGCAATGCCGCCTTGCTGCTCGAACGCATTCAGGCTGCGATGGCGCAGCCGAACTCACGGGTTGAGCCTGAGCCGCCTTCCACGGAAGGGGCTGAAGCCGACACCAAGGGGGCGGCAGAAACGACGCATCCCGCGCAGTGGGAGGCCCTGTGGTGGGCGCCGCAGTCCCCGCTGTGGGCACGCACGCGCAGTGCGCGCGACCTGGCGCAGAAGATCGACCGGTTGCTGGTTCCCCAAGGCGGCGAACGCACCTCGGCCGGGCTGCAGGTCGTGGTACCGACCGCACGCCGCCCGCCACGGGAGCGCCTGGCCGTCTACCAGGACCAGTTCAACCGACTGCTGGCGGCAGATGTGGTTTTGATGGATGGGAGCTTGGAGTTGTTGATCGTGCCGGAGACCTTGGTGTGTGCCATGTTTCATTTCACCTTGGCTCACAACGCGACGGCCGTGCCGATAGGCTTCATGTCGTCCGTCTCTGAGCACATTGCATCCGCGGGGGCTCTGGTTGCAGCGCGAATGCAAGGCCGCTCGGACGGCATCACTGCGGCACGCGAGGAGGGCGGTGCGGCGCTGCTCGAAGGTCTGGTGCAATTGGTGGCACGCCTGACGCCGCCACGCGAAGTGGACGCCGGTGGACCCACAAGAGGGGGCCGCGCTCGACTGACGCTGAAGAAGTAGCGAGAGAACACCGGTTCACCATGACCTTCAATCTGGAGTATGTGGAAGAAGCGACGCAGAAGCGCCTTGCGCTCAGCGCGGGGGAACTCGTACCCCTCGGCTTCGATGACCTAGTGGCCCTGCATGGAAAACTGCGCGAGCCCATCGCGTTCCCACTTCGAATTCGGGGTGCCCGAGTTGCTTCAATGGAATTCGAGCACTTGCACACCGCAGAGAAGCTCAACGTGAAGGCGGAACTGCAAAGCCACCTTGGATCCACGGTACTGGGCCTAGTCAGGGGCGGATGGTTGCCCTCGGGACTGATCTTGGATGAAGACACGCTCTTGTTGCCGGATCGGTGCACGGTGGCGGCGATGCGCAGCCGGTTCGTCGGGGGCGAATCCAAGGAGGGAGTGCCGCCGGACTTTCTCGACTTTGCTCGCGACAAAGCTCTCAAAGTCAATCCCATGCTGTATGCCATGGAAGGCACCTCAGGTAGCCGCAACCCCGACGCTGCAGAACTGTCGGCGCTGTACGACCGAGCGGCACTGAAAATTGGGGAGGCCCTGCCCAAGGCTGTCATGTTTCCGGACAAGGAAGATGCCTTGCGGGGCGTCCTTGGATTGCTGCGAGATCAGGCGCAAGGGTTTGCCGCGCGGCAGCGCTTCCTCACAAAGGCGGCGCCCCTGCTGGCCACCCCCGTCGGTCGCAAGAAACTCCCTGACCTATGGCAGCAACTGCTGGAACTCGCCGAACGGCATGGCGTCGCGCGCGCGTCCATGCTGGTATGCGCGCTTATTAGTGCCAGCGCCGCACATCCCGCGATGAATCCGGCCATGGGGGTCTTGAAGCCACGCCGCCAGTACACGGAAAAGAATGCCTTCAATGCATTGGCGGATCTTCGAGCCTTGGACTTATTGATCGCTGCAGGGACAGATTTTCCAGATAGGCGGGTGGCCCTCCTGACAGAAGACCGAGCGCTGGAGCTGCACTGGGCGCGCA
>JAFECZ010000047.1 GCA_018241905.1 Pseudomonadota bacterium | reverse complement strand
TGCGGCATCACCAGGCCCGGCGGCAGCAGCGACATCTGTACCTTGCCTTCGAGCATGGCCTTGATCACGGCCGGATTGCCGCTGAAGGCCTGGTGCCTGGCGGTGATGCCGGTACGCGTCTTGAGCAGCTCCATGCCCAGGTGGCCCACCGTGCCGTTGCCCGGCGAGCCGTAGATGGCCGATGCACCCTGGCTGCGCGCCCAGTGCACCAGGTCCACCGGGTTGGCGCCCTGGGCATTGCCCGGCAACGTGAACACCAGCGGCGCGGTGCCGATCAAGCCCACGGGTGCGAAGTCGGTCTCGGGGTTGAAGGGGGTCTTGTCGCTGAGCAGCCTGGCAATCGTGAGGTTGCCGTTGATCAGTGCGCCGAAGGTGTGTTCGTCGGTGGACTTGGCCACCAGGTCGGCCGCCACGTTGCCGCTGGCGCCGGGCTTGTTCTCGACCACCACCGGCTGGCGCAGCAGCTGCGACAGCGGCTCGGACACGGCGCGCGCCGCGAGGTCGGGCGACGCACCGACAGGAAAGCCGACCAGCAGTTTCACCGGCCTGGTGGGCCACGTGCCGTCCGCGGCACGGGCCGAAGCGCGCGAGCGCGCAGGGGCGTCGGGCTGCGCCCAGGCCGTCGGCAATGCGAGGCCCGCAGCAGCAGCGGCGATGCCTTCGAGCCATCGCCGTTTGTTGAGATCCACGAGAGACTCCTGATGCAAGGAATGGGAGAACATCAGGTTACATTTGGAAGGTGTCTCGAACAAGTCAACCAAAGAACTAAAGAAACGAGACAGCGCGCTTGACCCGTGTCGTCGCCAATGAAAAAGGCGCCCGAGGGGCGCCTTTGGTTCAGCCGCGCCGAGCGCGGATTGCGTGTTCGGGTCAGACGCGCTCGAGAATCACCGCAATGCCCTGCCCCACGCCGATGCACATCGTGCACAGCGCATAGCGGCCCTTCTGCTTGTGCAGCTGGTTGATGGCCGTGGTGGCCAGGCGCGCGCCGCTGGCACCCAGCGGGTGGCCCAGCGCGATGGCGCCGCCGTTGATGTTGACCCGGGCGTCGTCGTCCGGGAGGCCCAGCATGCGCAGCACGGCCAGACCCTGGGCGGCGAAGGCTTCGTTGAGTTCGATGACGTCGATCTGGTCGAGCTTGAGGCCCGTGAGCGCCAGCACCTTCTCGGTGGCGGGCGCGGGGCCGATGCCCATCACACGCGGCGGCACGCCGGCAGTGGCCATGCCAACAACGCGGGCGCGCGGCACGAGGCCGTTCCTCGCGGCCGCCGCTTCGCTGGCCAGCAGCAGCGCCACGGCGCCGTCGTTCACGCCGCTGGCGTTGCCGGCCGTCACCGTGCCGTCGGGGCGCACCACGCCCTTGAGCTTGGCCAGCGCCTCCAGGCTGGTGTCGCGCGGATGCTCGTCCTTGCTGACGACGACCGGGTCGCCCTTCTTCTGCGCAATGGTGACGGGCACGATTTCCGAATCGAAGAAGCCCGACTTCTGCGCGGCCACGGCCTTCTGCTGCGAAGCCAGCGCCATGCGGTCCTGCGCCTCGCGCTCGATCTTGTAGTCGGTGGCCACGTTCTCGGCCGTCTCGGGCATGGAGTCGATGCCGTACTGCGCCTTCATCAGCTTGTTGACGAAGCGCCAGCCGATGGTGGTGTCGTACACCGCGTTGGCGCGGCTGAAGGCGCTTTCGGCCTTGGGCATGACGAAGGGCGCGCGGCTCATGCTTTCCACGCCGCCGGCGATCATCAGGCCGGCCTCGCCCGCCTTGATGGCGCGCGCCGCGGTGCCCACGGCATCGAGCCCCGAGCCGCACAGGCGGTTGATGGTGGCGCCGGGCAGGTCCATCGGCAGGCCGGCCAGCAGGGCGGACATGCGCGCCACGTTGCGGTTGTCCTCGCCGGCCTGGTTGGCGCAGCCGTACAGCACGTCGGTGACGGATTGCCAGTCGACCTTGGCATTGCGCTCCATCAGGGCCTTGAGCGGAATGGCGCCCAGGTCGTCGGCGCGCACGCTCGACAAGGCACCGCCGTAGCGGCCGAAGGGCGTGCGGATGGCGTCGCAGATGAAAGCTTCGTTGATGGTCATGTCAGTGGTCCGGTGAAAGATGTGTGGATCAGGCGGCGGCAATGGGAAGGCCGACCAGCTTCTCGAGCTCGGCGTGCGTCAGCCCGTCGACCAGGTCGATGAGCTTCAGGCCCTGCGGCGTGCATTCCAGCGTGGCGACGTCGGAATACACGCGCTTGACGCAGCCGATGCCGGTGAGCGGATAGGTGCATTGCTCCACCAGCTTGCTCTCGCCCTTCTTGGTGAGCAAGTCCATCATCACCCAGGTCTGCTTGGCGCCAATGGCCAGGTCCATGGCCCCGCCCACGGCGGGAATGGCGTCCTTCTCGCCCGTGTGCCAGTTGGCCAGGTCGCCGGTGGCCGACACCTGGAAGGCGCCCAGCACGCAGATGTCCAGGTGGCCGCCGCGCATCATGGCGAAGCTGTCGGCGTGGTGGAAGAAGGCGCCGCCGGGCAGCAGCGTGACGGGTTGCTTGCCGGCGTTGATGAGATCGTAGTCTTCCTGCCCTTCGGCGGGCGCCGGGCCCATGCCCAGGATGCCGTTCTCGGAATGCAGGATGACCTCGCGGCCGGCCGGCAGGTGGTTGGCCACCAGCGTGGGCTGGCCGATGCCCAGGTTGACGACGGCGCCGTCGAAGATGTCCTGCGCGACGCGCTTGGCCAGTTCGTCCTTGGTGCGGCGGGTGTAGTTGGTGCTCATGATCAGGCTGCCTTCTTGAAGCCGCCCGCTTGCGTGGCGACGCGATCGATCTTGACGACGTGGTGCACGAAGATGCCCGGCGTGACGATGGACTCGGGGTCCATGGTGCCCAGTTCGGCGATTTCGTGCACGGTGGCGATGGTCTTCTTCGAGGCCATGGCCATCACCGGGCCGAAGTTGCGTGCCGCCATGCGGTAGGTCAGGTTGCCCCAGCGGTCGCCGCGCTCGGCCTTGATGAGGGCCACGTCGCCGTGAATGGGGTACTCCAGCACGTACTGCTTGCCGTTGATCTCGCGCGTTTCGCGGTCGCCAGCCAATTGCGTGCCGAAGCCCGTGGGGCAGAAGAAGGCGCCCACGCCGGCACCGGCGGCGCGGATGCGCTCGGCCAGATTGCCCTGGGGCACCAGTTCCAGCTCGAGCTTGCCGCTGCGGTAGAGCTCGTCGAACACGTAGCTGTCGGCCTGGCGCGGAAAGCTGCAGATGATCTTGCGCACCCGCCCGGCCTTGAGCAGCGCCGCCAGGCCCGTGTCGGCGTTGCCGGCGTTGTTGTTGACCACCGTCAGGTCCCTGGCGCCGTGGGCGATCAGGCCGTCGATGAGTTCATTGGGGATGCCTGCGGTGCCGAAACCGCCGATGAGAACGGTGGCGCCGTCCTGGATGCCGGACATGGCATCGGCAATGGAGGCGGCGATCTTGTCGATCATTGAGTCTGTCTCCTGGGGAAGTGGAATTCTTTCGTCCAGATTTGCGGTCGCAAATTTGTTCGATACATGAACATTTGTTCGTATAATGAATTTTAGAGAGGATCGCCCGCCATGACAAGCCACCAGGCACACACTGATACACCCCGCCCCGGCGACGCCTATGTGCAGTCCTTTGCGCGCGGTCTGGAAGTCATCCGCTCCTTCAGCGCCCGCGCGCCGCACCAGACGCTGTCGGAAGTGGCCGCCGCCACCGGCCTGACGCGGGCCGGCGCGCGGCGCATCCTGCTCACGCTGCAGACGCTGGGCTACGTGGGCAGCGACGGCAAGCTGTTCTCGCTCACCCCGCGCATCCTCGACCTGGGCTTTGCATACCTGTCCTCGATGCCCATCTGGAACCGCGCCGAACCGGTGATGGAAGCCCTGGTGCGCGAGGTGCAGGAGTCGTGCTCGGCCGCGGTGCTCGACGCCACCGACATCGTCTACGTGCTGCGCGTGCCCACGCAGAAGATCATGCGCATCAACCTGGGCGTGGGCTCGCGCCTGCCGGCCTGGTGCACGTCCATGGGCCGCCTGCTTCTGAGCGACCTGCCGGAGGGCGAACTGCAGGCGCGCCTGGAGGCATCGAGCATCGAGGCCTTCACGAAACACACGCTGACCGACCGCGAAGCCATCGCGACCCGCGTGCAGCAAGCCCGCAAGCAGGGCTGGTGCGTGGTGAACCAGGAACTGGAAGAAGGCCTGATCTCCATGGCCGCCCCCATCACCGACCGGGCAGGACGCATGGTGGCCGCGCTCAACATCAGCGGCCAGGCGAATCGCACCAGCGCGAAGGTGATGCAGGAGACGATGCTGCCGTCGCTGCTTGCGGCGGCCCGGCAGATCTCGAGCCTGATCTGAGCGCTATTCGGCCCGGTTTTCCAACCACGCCGCAATATCGCGCCGGGCGTGGAGAACGCGCCAGACATCGACTTGATCGTCGCGCTCGACAAAGAAGACCAGGTACGGATAGCGCGTCAGCGCCCAGGACCGCAAGCCGGGAAGATTCAACGCGTGCGCATAGCGCGGCGAGCCTGTGTTCGGATGGCGACCGAGGTGCCCAAAGGCCCGCTCCAACGCATCGATGAAACCGAGCGCCGCCTGCTCGGCGTTCTCGCCCAGATCGTAGGCAATGATGTCTTCGATGTCCTGGTTCGCAAGCGCGCGCGGGATGACGGCCTTGGACGTCACGCCTTGGCCGCCTTGCGTACCCGCTTTCGCAGCTTCTCGAAATAGGCGGGGTCGACGGCCGCCGTGGAGGGCGAAGAGGCGCCTTCGAGCAGCAGACCGCGCAACCGGACTCGATCCTGGTCGCGGCAGATCAATTCACGCACGTACTCGCTGCTCGTTCCATACCCGCGCTCTCCAACCTGCTCATCCACAAAGGACTTGAGGCTGTCGGGCAGGGAGATGTTCATGGTGCTCATTCGGTGAGCATATGAATTTGGCAAACCCTACTTCGCCTGCGCGCTCGTGCACCACTGCTGCTCGCAAGGCACGCCGTCGTGGTTGCCGTCCATCTTCACGCCGGGGCAGTTCTTGAGAAAGTACTTGGCTTCCGCACAAGAAGTCATCTGCGAGCAATGGGTCCGACCGTCGCAGCGGTACGTCGTCGGCAGCGGCGCCGCTTCGGCGGCGTCGGGCACGCGCTCTTGCGCGGCGGCCGATTCCGGCGCGACCAGGCGAGCGATCGGCCCCGAGAGCTTGCTGTATGCCCCCACGCCCAGCGCCGCGGCCAGCAACACGCCGACGATGACCGCGATGGGGCTTCGGGACTCGCGCTCGCTCGGGCGTGCATGGCGCTGCACCGGCGGCTGTCCAACGCGCTGGACCCGCACCGCACGCTTCCTTCCCTCCCGGTCCAGCTCCAGCTCGAAGCTGAATGCCTGTCCGATCCTGGGCAAGCCAGCGCCGCGCGGCAGCTCGGACACATGGACGAAAACGTCCTGCCCGCCATTTGTAGTGGCGATGAACCCGAAGCCCTTGGCTTCGTTCCAACTCTTGATCGTTCCTTCAAAGCGCATCGGCCGACTCACCGTCGCCTGTCGAGCGCCAGGATGGAGACCCCCGCCGCGATGAAGGTCAGCCCCGCGCCCACGTTGGCGCCAACCACCACCCGCGGCCTGCGCGACAGCGCCTGGCTCAGCTGCGCGGCAAACGCGCCGAGCACGGTGAAGATGATGGCCGTCAGCACCGCGAAGATGGCGCCGTACACCAGCATCTGCGCCGGCACCGAGCCGCGCGTGGCAGAGCAGAACTGGGGGATGAAGGCCACCACGAACAAGCCCGGCTTGGGGTTGAGCACGTTCGACAGCAGCCCGGTGAGAAACACGCGCTTCAAGGGCTGGCGCGCCGCCGGCACGAAGGAAATGAGGCTGCGCGAGAAGATGGCCTTGCAGCCCAGCCACAGCAGGTAGGCGGCACCCACCGCCTTCACCACCCAGAACGCGAGCGGCGAGGTCTGCAGCACCAGCGCCAGCCCCAGCGTGGCCGCCACCGTGTGCACCATGATGCCCAGACCCGCCCCCACCGAGGAAAGCGCCGCCGCCACCCGCCCCTGGCTCAGGCCGCGGCTGATGGCCAGGATGTTGTCGGGCCCCGGCGCGATCACCACCACGAGCACGGCCAGCAGGTAGGCCAGGAGAACGTCGTTCGGGAACATGGGAGAGTCCTTGGAGGAAAAGAAGAAAAAGCAGAGGTCAGGCGGCAGCGCACTTGGCGACGGTGTCCCAGGTGCGGGTGGTGATGTCCTTGCCGAATGTGCGTTCGATGAGCCGCATGAACACCGGGCCGTTGTCGGTCGGCACATAGGCCGAGAACACTTCGCGCCCGATCATGCACAGCACCGCCGACTCGTGCTGCGCCAGCGGCAGCGCGACCTTCGGCGCCCGCGCCTCGCGCAGGAAGCTCACCACACGCTTGGCCTTGGCCGGCGCGCCGTGCGCGGCAAAGGGGTCGGTGGCAAGCAGCTCGCGCAGGTGCGAAACGGGCCGCACGAAGGTGATGAAGCTGCGGCCCAGCGCCTGGTGCATGGCCGCCTCGCACTTTCGCTCGAGCGCCGGCTCGGAAGCGGTGCGCGAATCGAACACCACGTTGCCGCTGGACAGCACGGTGCGCACATTGGTGAAGCCTGCCGCCTCGAAGCACTTCTTGAGCTCGGGCATCCTGGCATTCATCGGGCTCACGCCCCGCAGGAATGCAACGAACCTCGGCATATCCGCTTGTCCTTCCCTTATGCGGTGCTCCCGGGCAGCAAGACTAGCCGCGCGCCTGCACATGCCGCGCGAAGCTGTCGAGAATGGCCTGCCAGCCACCGCGCTGCTGCTCGGCGGGGAATTCGTTCTCGGGATCGAAGCTCACGCGCACCAGCACGCCCTTGCCGCCCTGCTCGATGAACTCGACCTTGGCATTGCGCTCGCCAAAGGCGTACTCGATGAGCTGGTTCGGAACGATCCGCGTGTAGGTGCCCGCGAAATCGAAGCCCATGCTGCCGTCCCTGGCCTCCATGCGCGAGGAAAACGCACCGCCCTCGCGCAGGTCGACCGTGGCGGCAGTGGTGTGCCAGTCGGGCGACGCCGCGTTCCACTGCTTGATGTCTTCGGGGGTGGTGTAGGCGCGCCAGACTTCGGATACGGGCGCCGAAACGGTGGTTTCCACAGTGATTCTCGAGGTCATGAAATCTCCGAAAAGGAAGGATCGCAAGAAGAACAGCGTTTCTACTTCAAGTCGCCCTTGCCGCGCTGCGCCGCCGGGCGTTTCTTCTTGTCCGGCATGAGGTGAATGGTCTCGCCCCGCGCCAGCATGGCCACCAGTTGCTCGATGCGCCGCATCCGCGTGGCCGGCAGCTTGGGCTCCTGCACCCGGTAGAGGATGGCGAAGCGATTAGCACCGTTGAGCGCGGCGAAGAAATCGGCGGCTGCCTTGTTGGCGTCCAGTGCCGCCTGCAGGTCCGGCGGGACGGTGGCTTCGCTTTGCGATGCATAGGCCGCGTCCCAGCGGCCATCGACCTTCGCGGCCTGCACCTGCGCCAGGCCCGCGGGCTGCATGCGGCCCTCGTCGACCAGGCGCAAGACGGTGCGGCAGTTGACCTGCGACCATTTGCTGCGCGCCGCCCGCGGCGTGAAGCGCACCAGCCACCACAGCTCGTCGTAGCCCTGGAGCTGCCCGTCGATCCAGCCGTGGCACAGCGCCTCTTCGATGGCCTCGGCACGCACGAGGCTCGACGCGGGGTTGCCTTTTTTCGCCAGCTTGAGCCACAGGCCCTTTGCCGTACCGCCGTGACGTGCCAGCCAGCGCCGCCAGGCCGCAGCGTCGGCAAAGGGCAGGACCGGCAGCCCGGCCAGGATTTCTTCTTGGGGCGTCTTTGCAGACGCTGGCGCGCTGGGGCGAGTGCTCATCGCGGCATTGTGACGGCGCAGGCGGGCCAGGGTCATCCGCCGCGCCGCGGGCAGCCGGCGCGCGTTGCCGCTAGAGTGGTCGGCCCTCATGTCTTCTCTTCCAAGCCCTTCCGCCGCCGGGCCTCAGGACGGCACCGATCCCTCCCAAGGCCTGGCCCGCCAGTGGCTGCTGGGCGCCAGCCTGATCCTCATCGCCTTCAACCTGCGGCCCGTGTTCGGCAGCATCTCGGTGCTGCTGCCCGAGGTGATGCGCGATACCGGCATGGGCCCCACGGGCGCGAGCCTGCTCACCACGCTGCCGCTGCTGTGCCTGGGCATCTTCGCCATTCCCGCGCCGGCGCTGGCCCGCCGCTTCGGGCCCGAGCGCGTGCTGCTGGGTGCGCTGGTGCTGATCTGCGTGGGCACCCTGCTGCGCGGCACGGGCCACCTGGGCATGCTGTTCATGTCCACCGCGCTGGCCGGCGCCGGCATTGCGGTGGGCAACGTGCTGCTGCCGGGCCTGGTCAAGCGGGACTTCGCCCGGCATGCGGCCATGATGACCGGCATGTACACGCTGGCGGTATGCGGCGGCGCGTCCAGCTCCACCGCCTTTACCGTGCCGCTGGAGCGCAACGTGTTCCATGGCCAATGGGCGCTGACGCTGGCCGCGTGGGCGCTGCCGGCGGCGCTGGTGCTGATCCTGTGGGCGCCGCAGGCGCTGGCCGCCCGTGCGCTGCCCGCGCATGCGCAGGCACGCAGCGGCAGCCTGTGGCACGACAGGCTGGCCTGGCAGGTGACGGGCTTCATGGGGCTGCAGTCCGCCCTCGCCTACATCGTGCTGGGCTGGCTGGCGCCGCTTTTGCGCGAGCGCGGGCTCGACGGCGCCGAGGCGGGCTACGTGGTGGCGGTGTCGATCCTCGTGCAGCTGGGCAGCTGCCTGGTCACGCCCTCGATCGCGGCGCGCCGCCGCGACCAGCGCGCGCTGGCCGTGGCCATGGCCGTCATCACCTGCGTGGCCATGCTGGCCTTCATCTTCGCGCCGCTGTCCGGGCGCTGGCTGTGGGCCGTGCTGCTGGGCCTGGGCCAGGGCGGGGCCTTTGCGCTGGCGTTGACCATCATCGTGCTGCGCTCGCCCGACGCCGGCACCACGGCGCAGCTGTCGGCCATGGCGCAGGGCGGCGGCTACATCCTGGCTTCGGCCGGACCGTTGCTGGCCGGCCTGCTGCGCGGCTGGACGGGCAGCTTCGAATCCTCGGCCATCCTGTTCGTCGTGGTCGCGCTGGCAATGGCCTGGTGCGGATGGGGGGCGGGACGGCGCCTGCTGGTCAAGCCGCGCACGGCGGCCTAGACTGGTTCCATCATGACCCTCACGCCCGAGACCCTGCTGCAGCACAGCGACGCCGGCACGCTGTGGCCCGCGCAAGACCGCGATGCCGGCAACTGGCCCGATCTCGAAGTGGCCTACCGCGACGCACTGGCCGTGCGTGCGATGCGCAAGAAACGCGGGGAGCAGCCGGTGGGCTTCAAGGTCGGCTTCACCAACCGGACCATCTGGGAGCGCTACGGCGTGTTCGCGCCCATCTGGGGCACCGTGTGGAACACCACCGTCGCCCAGGCCGAAGGCGACGAGGGCCGCCTGAGCCTGGCCCAGCTCGCGCAGCCGCGCCTGGAACCCGAATTGGTGTTCGGCATCCGCGCCACGCCGCCGCGCGCGCCAACGCTCGAGGCGCTGTTCGAATGCATCGACTGGCTGGCGCCCGGCTTCGAGGTCGTGCAGTCGCACTGCGAGAACTGGAAATTCAGCGCCCCCGAGACCGTGGCCGACAGCGGGCTGCACGGCCGCCTGCTGGTGGGCCGGAAGGCACCGGTGCGCACTTTCGCGAGCAGCGGCGAAGCACTCGACCAGCTGCTGGCCGCCTGCACCGTGCGCCTGTCGCATGGCGAGCAGCCGATGGACCGCGGCCAAGGCGCGAACGTACTCGACGGCCCGCTGCACGCGCTCTTGCACTTCGTCGAGGAGTTGCAGGAATACGCCGGCGCGCCCGAACTCAAACCCGGCGACGTGGTCACCACGGGCACCTGGACCGACGCCTGGCCCGTGCAGGCAGGACAGACGTGGCGCGCAGACTTTGCCGCGCCCCTGCCGCCGTTGACCGTCCGCTTCGATTGAAAGGCCAAGGTTGACAGGCCACGCCGGCCAGTCCCACCATGCACACGTGAACGATCAAGAACAGGGGACTGGAATCAGCTGGCTTCTGGCGTGGCTCATATTCGGCCTGCTGGCAGCACGCGAGGTTGGCGCCTTGGCCATGCAGGCGGGTGGCGAATGGGGTGCCCTGCTCTCGCTCGCCTTTTTGGTCGGCGGGCTGGCCTGCCTGGGCGTTCTGCTGGCCGGCGCCGCGCGCCATGCGCGGCCCGCAAAGACATACGCTCCCGTCGCGATTTCGTTCGTGGCGCTTCTTGGCTGCCTGTGGGCTCTCTATGGCCGCGGAGAAGGCGCAAGCGGCGTGACCATGGCGCTGTTCGGCGCCGCCTTTTCGGCGATATGCCTTCTTGCCGGCCTCGTGGCCCTGGCCTTCGCGCGGCGCAGGCGCCGCGCGAATGAAGAACGCCTTGCCGCGGCCAACGCCGAGCGCGATCGGCGCCGGCGGCTAGAAGGCGTGCGCGCCGAGACTTCGGCACTGGCGGCAGCCGCCGCGGCTGCGGCTGCCAACTCCGGCGAGAGCGATCCCCTGGGCCCCGACGGCGACTTCGTGCTGCCGTCCCGGCCCAAGTGGGAAGAGAGCTAGCACGCTCGCGTGCGGTGCCGGGCGCCACGGCGCCGCGGCGCCCGACCGCCTGAACTACCATCGGCGCCTCTTTCGTTCCCGCACCCCCGACCCCGCGCATGTCCGCCACCCTCCTGCTGCTTCAGCTCATCGTCATCCTCGGCACCGCGCGCGCCTGCGGCTGGTTGCTGCGCCACCTGGGCCAGCCGGCCGTGGTGGGCGAGATGGCGGCGGGCCTGATGCTCGGCCCCATGGTGATGGGCGCGCTGTTTCCGCATTGGCACGCGCAGCTCTTTGCGCCCCATGCGCTTGCCGGCCTGCAGGCCCTGGCCACGGTGGGCCTGGTGCTCTTCATGTTCGTGGTGGGGCTGGAGCTGCGTTCGCACCAGGGCATGCGCTCGCTGATCCAGTCTGCCGGCGCGGTCGGCGTGCTGAGCGTGGCCGTGCCGCTGGTGCTGGGCGTGGCCATTTCGCCGCTGCTTTATCCGGGCCTGGTGCCGGCAGGCGTCGGCTACTGGCCCTTTGCCGGCTTCATGGCGGCGGCGCTGTCGATCACCGCCTTTCCGGTGATGGCGCGCATCCTCAAGGACCGCGGACAGACGCACACCTCCTACGGCCAGCTCTCCATGGGCGCCGCCGCCGTGGCCGACATGTTCGCCTGGATCCTGCTGGCCGTCGTGGTGGCCTGGACCGGCTCGAGCGAAGGCACGGGCGGGTTGTTGAAGACTGTCGGCGGCGTGCTGGCGATGCTGGTGCTGCTGCGCCTGGTGGTCAAGCCGCTGTTCGCCTGGCTGCTGCGCCGCCACGCGCCGGACGGCGAGCTGTCCGCCTCGATGATGGCCTCGCTCATGCTCGGCCTGCTGGGCACTGCGTTGTTCAGCGAATGGGTGGGCCTGCATGCAGTGTTCGGCGCCTTTCTGTTCGGCGCCATCCTGCCGCGCGACGAGCGCTTGCTGATCCCGCTCGCGCAGCGAGTCGAACCCATGTCCATCGCGGTGCTGATGCCGCTGTTCTTCGCGCTCGCCGGCCTGGGCACCACGCCGGATGCCTTTGTCTCGGGCAGCCTGGGCTTGTGCCTTCTGATCATCTTCGTGGCGGCACTGGGCAAGATTGCCGGCGGCGCGGCCGGTGCGCGCCTGTCGGGCCACGGCTGGCGCGACAGCGTGGCCACCGGTTCGCTCATGAATGCACGCGGGCTCATGGAACTGATCGTGATGAAGATCGGCCTGGACGCCGGCCTCATCGGACCGCAGTTGTTCACCATGCTGCTGGTGATGGCCCTGGTCACCACCGCCATGACCAGCCCGATGCTCAGTCTGGTGCAGGGCCGCCGCGCGCCCGCCGCTGCGCCGCCGCAAGGCGAAGCCGGCAATGCGGGCAATGCCCGCCCCGACCGCGCATCGCGGGGAGCTTCATAGGGAGCTGCCGCTGTTCAGTACGCGGCCACGGCGCGCTCGTGCTCGGCCAGCGGGTAGCTCAGCGACGGATACCAGTCCCTGCCGCGACCCTGCGGCGTCATGTCCAGGATGTTCCACAGCGGCATCGGGTCGGGCGCGCCGCGCGGGTCCTGGCCCGGGTCGGCGGTTTCCATGCCCATCTCGCTGCCCCAGAAGTGGCGGATGGTGCTGCCCTCGCGCCTGAACACGTTGAACATCGCGTTGTCCTGGCCCGAGGCCGGGTCCTCGTTCGCGTAGTCCTGGTTGTAGCTGTTGCCGCCGCTCGAATACAGGCGCAGGTGGCGCCAGCCGCGCTCGATGGCGAAGGACATCATGCGGCTGATGGGCGAGCGCGCCACCACCACGAAGGCGGTGCGCTGCAGGATGTCGGGCATCTCCCCGTCCAGCGCACTCAGCATGGAGGTGCACATGGGGCAGGACCGCTCGCGCTGCGGGCCGTACATCCAGTTGTAGACAACGAGCGAATCGTGGTCGCCGAACAACTCGGACATGAGCACCGCGCCCTGCGTGCCCTGGAAGGCATAGTCCTGCGGTACCACGCCGCCCGGCGGCAGCGCGCGGCGCAGTGCCGCCACGCGCTCGATGTGCCGGCGCAGCTCGATCTCCTCGGCCAGCAGGGCCAGGCGCGCATCGCGGTATGCGGGGGTCTCGCCCGGAAAGTGCCACTGGGTGCGGCGGGCCAGTTCGATGGCGGAAGGCAAGGCGGTGCGGTCGGCGGCGGCGGGCATGGTTGACTCCTTGGATATCACTTGCTGAGCTTGTTGAATTCGCGGATGTTCGCGCGAGCGCGCCGTCCCGTCTGCGGGAGAGCACCTACAGAAGCCGTGGGCTTCAACGCACGCTGCGGCCCCAGCAAAAGGGGGAGCACATCGTGCTCCCCCTGCCCTGCATTGCAAGAAGAAGTGAATCAGTACGCCAATTGCAACGGCGCACCTTCGCGCTGTGCCTCCACGTCCGGGCGGTGGAAAGGCAGCGGCAGCCACTTGCGCTCGGAGAACAGCGGCAGCTGGTCGAAGGCGCGCGGCGAGGCCGGGTCGGTGCTCTGCCCGTAGGTCAGCAGCGCCTGCGCCACGGGCCCGCGCTCGTCGAAGCCCACCACCTGGATGTAGCTGGTGCCGAAATTGATGTTGTAGCCCTTGGGGCCGATCACCGGCTGGCCCTGGCTCTCGACCTTGTTGAGTACGCCCTCGAACTCGTCGCCGCCCGGAATGGCCACCTTCTGGCCCTTCACCACGCGGGTCTGCACGTCGGCCAGCGGCACGTCGGGCGCGAAGCCGGCGGCACGCACCGCGGCCACGGCATCGCCCAGGGTCTTGAAGACCGCATCGCGCGTGGCGGGCGTGGCCATGTCCAGGCCCGCCGGCGTGACCACCGGGCGGGCCGGGTCGAAGGGCACGCGCCAGACCTTGGGCAGGTCCTTGGCCTTGCGCCAGAACTCGCGGAACAGCGGCGCGCCCTTGGCCTGCGGCGTGCTCGTGCGGTTCCAGGCGGACAGCACGCGGCAGCCGGTCTGCTGGTCGGCGCTCAGGCTCGCGCCGGCGCTGCGGCAGGCGGCCGCCAGGTCGTCCATCACCAGCTCGCCCGCATGGTTCTTGTCGCGGAAGATCACGTTGCGCAGTTCTTCGGCGCCCATCTTGTTGCCGGGAAGACCGTCGCGCCCGGCCAGGCGCCCTTCGATCTCCAGGATGCCGCTGCGCGTGCGCAGGCGCTGCGGCACGCCCATCGGGCCGACCAGCGGCGAGATGTTCGCAGGCGCGGCCATGTGCGGGTTGGCGAGCCAGAAGCTGTCGTTGCTGTTCTGCACCCAGTCGGGCGTGACGACCACCGGCATGCGCGCCGGCGGGATGGCGCCGGGGCTGGCGGCAGTGCTGTCGCGCTTCCAGTCGCAGGCCGCGCGCGAGCCGTCGAGCACGACCAGGCCCGCCGTGGCGAAGAGCTTGGCGGCAGCGGGCGACGGCGCACAGGCCGACAGCTGCTCGGCCGACACATCGGGCACCACGGACAGGTCGGCATACATGGCGTTGCCGTTGCGGTCGGCGCCGATCGTATTGATCCAGGGCATGCCCTGGTTGCCCATGGCGTCCCGCAATTCAGCGATGCTGCGTGCGCGCCCCATCTTCATCCAGGCGCGGGCGGAGCGGGTGTTGAGCGAATTCGCGTCGCGGATCGAATAGGCCGCGGTGGCGCTCCAGGCCAGGCCCGCGCGGGGCATGGAGATCACCGGGCCCCACTCGGTGCTGTAGAAGGTCTTGCGCGCAGGCTGCGCGCCGGGCGCGGCGGACTCGGCCGGCAACACCACGGTCCTGGCCGTCATCTTCTTGCGCTGGCCGTCGACGATGTAGGTGGTGGGGTCGTTCGGGTCGAGCTTGAGCTCGTACAGCGTGAAGCGCTTGCCGGTGGACACGGTGTGGGTCCAGGCCACGTCCTTGTTGAAGCCGATGGCCACCGTCGGGCTCAGGCCGCCGGTGGCGCCCATCACGTCGAGGCTGCCGGGAATGGTCAGGTGCATTTCCCAGAAGCGGTTGGTGCCGAACCACGGGAAGTGCGGATTGCCCAACACCAGGCCGCGGCCGTCGGGCGTGACGTTGCGGCCGAAAGCCCAGCCGTTGGAGCCCAGCTCGCCGCCTTCAGGATTGGCGTTGAAGCTGAAGCGGGCGATTTCAATCGCGGCCTGCCGCGCATCGACCGCTTCGGCAGCCGAAGTCTTGGCAGCCGGCGGCGCCGCCTCGAGCACCGCGGGCGCCAGGGCCGCCAGGCCGCCCTGGATCATCGACAGCTCGGTGGTGCGCGACAGGTCGCTGGCTGTCATCGGCCGCACCCAGGGCTTGCCGCGGCAGGCCTCGGGCAGCCCATTGGGGCCCGCGTCCTGCAGGTAGCGGTTGTAGCCGGCCACGTAGCCGCGCAGGGCGGCACGCACCTCGGGGTCGGTGTCGGCGGCCTTGGCCAGCACCGCGTCGTCCATGTGGTTGCGAACGAACAGGTCGATCTGCGCGTTGCTCATGCGGCCCAGGCCGAACTCGCCCATGCCTTCGGGCCCCAGGAACCGCGAGCGTTCGCCGCGCGCGGTGAGCAGGTGTTCGGCCGTCTGGCAGACGTTGTCCTGCGCGTGTGCGTAGGCAATGCCGTAGCCGATGCCTTCGTAGT
This sequence comes from Pseudomonadota bacterium, assembly GCA_018241905.1. Classification (GTDB taxonomy): domain Bacteria; phylum Pseudomonadota; class Gammaproteobacteria; order Burkholderiales; family Burkholderiaceae_C; genus Variovorax. The sequence continues at coordinate 2,860 of JAFECZ010000047.1, read as the reverse complement.
CGTTCGCGGTGATGTGGGCAATGCCGTGGGCGGTGCGCTCGATGGTCACGCTGCGCGAACCGGGGGCGGGCGTGCTGGCGCAGCCAGCAAGAAGAACGAGTGTGGAAACGGCCAGGGCGATGCCTGCGGGCGCAGGCATCGCGAAGGGCGCCTTGGTGTTCAAGGGCATGGGAATGGCTCGGGGAGCGAAAACGAGGAAGGGGCCATTAGAGAGGCCGCCGCTTCGCGCCCGATGCGTGATAACCCGAAGGCTTGTCGCCTAGGCGGCACGCGCTGCGGGCACCGCTCGGAATCAGGCGCGCCGGAACGCCAGCGCGGCGTTGGTGCCGCCGAATGCGAAAGAACTACTCACCGCCGCTTCGAGCGAAGGCGCGGCAGTGTCGCCCGGCGCAACCAGGTTCAGCGCGCAGGCCGGATCGGGCTCGCCCGCGTGCATGTTGGGCGGCAGCGCGCGGCGATGCAGCGCCAGCACGGTGATGACCGCCTCCAGCGCGCCCGCGGCGCCCAGCAGGTGGCCGTGCAGCGCCTTGGTGGAGCTCACGCGCAGACTGCCCAGCGCGTTGCCCCAGACCTGCGCCAGGGCCTCGCATTCGATGGGGTCCCCGATGCGCGTGGCCGTGCCGTGGGCATTGCAGTAGCCCACCTGTTCGGGCGCGAGGCCTGCTTTTCGCAGGGCGGCGCGCAGGGCGCGGGCCTGGCCGGCGGCATCGGGCTTGGTGAGGTGCGAGGCATCGCAACTGCTGCCCCAGCCGGCCAAGGTGGCGTAGCTTCGCGCACCGCGCGCGGCGGCGCGCGGTGCCGATTCGAGCACCAGGAAGGCAGCGCCCTCGCCCAGCGCAAAGCCGCTTCGCTCGGCCGCAAAAGGGCGCACCGCGGTGGCCGCTTCTTCGGGCGGCGCGCAAGCCAGCGTCTGCATGGCCTGCCAGGCGAGCATGACGCCGGGCACGATCAGCGCCTCGCTGCCGCCGGCAATGGCCAGGTCGACCTCGCCGCTCTCGATGGCCTTGGCCGCCTCGGCAATGGCAATGGCCGAGGACGCGCAAGCCACCGAATAGGTAAGCACCGGGCCCAGCACCTTGCGCCGCATGGCGATGTGCGAGGCCGGCGCGTTGGGCATGAAGGCCGGAATGGTCAGCGGCGGCACACGGCCGCTGGCGCCGCCGCGGTAGGCGGTTTCGAGCGCGCTGGCCCCGCCCATGCCGCAGCCCACGTAGATGCCGATGCGCTCGCCCTCGTTCTCGGCCCAGGGCCCTTGCACGCCGGCGTCGTCCAGCGCCATGTCGGCCGCCGCCACCGCCAGCTGGCTGACGCGGTCCACGCCGGCCAGTTGCAGCTTGCTGAACCAGGGCGACGCATCGAAGGCCACGGTGGCGGCCAGCGCCGGCTTGGCCAGTTCGGGAAACACCGGGCGAATGGCCGATTCGCCGCGCAGCAATGCATCGAACATGGCGTCCGGTGCCTGGCCATGCGGGCTGACCACGCCCAGGCCGGTGACGGCGATGCCCGCTTGGCTCACGCGACGCGCTGCTGCGGTTCTGGCGGCTGCTCGGCCCGCACCTTGTCGACCAGCGCGGCCAACTGGGCCAGCGTGTCCATCTCGGGGTCCGGGTCGGGCAGGTTGATGTGCAGGCGGTCCTCGATCTCGAACAGGAATTCGGCCAGGGCCAGGGAATCGAAACCCTTGTCGCGCATGGAGGCGTTGGGGTCGAGTTCGGCCGGATCGATACCGTACTTGTCCTGAATCAGGTCTTGCAGTTCCTTGAGCGAACTCATGGTTGGTCTTGATGTTTTACTGGTGGCGGCGCCCCCGCGCCGAAAACGAGGTCAGTGACGGTCGATGATAGCCACCACGGCGCCGCGCTCCACCGTCCCGGCGGAGGAGGCCCGCCAGCGAAGCGACGCCCAGGCAAAGGCGCCCCCCAGCAACGCCCCGGAGATCGCGTCCAGCAGCACATGCTGGCCGGTGGCCAGCGTGGAGTAGGTGATCGCCAGGAACCACGCGATATTGACGGCGCGCAACAGCAGGGGCACGCGCGACGACCTGAAGATGTGCTCGATCCAGCAGGCCGTGAAGATGGCGATGGCCACATGCATCGAGGGGCAGGCATTGCCCGCCGCGTCGATGCCGCGCAGCAGCGCAAAGCCGGGGAAGCCTTCCGGGTCCACCACCTGGTGCGGCACGCGCGTGGGCCACAGGGCGAAGAAGGCCAGGCCGGCCAGGCACAGCGCGCCCGACCACAGGCCGTAGCTCACCAGTTCGCGGAAGTTGCGCTGCAGCCCCGGCGCAATGCCCACGTAGAACCACAGCGACAGGTACGGAATGAGCCAGGCCGGCTGGAACGGGATCCAGTCGTCGATGAACGTGAGCGGCATCTCGGTCACCGGCCGCATCGGGTTGCGCAGCAGGTGGAAGTAGCCGATGAAGAAGACCCAGATCCACACCGTGGTGCCCACGATCTTCAGCGGCTGGTGCACGCGCAGCCTCTGTCCGAGCTCGTGGGTCCAGGGTTGGCGCGGGCTTGGGTGCATGTGGCGTTGGCGTGCAGGAGCTGCGATTTGCGGCGAGGCCCCTATCTTGCCCCATGCGGATGACACTGCATGACCCGGCGCCCGCGAAGTCAAAAGGGTCGGTGCTACCCTCGAGCCATCATGTTCAATCCATCCCAAGAAGAGGTCCGCCGCTTTTTCTGCGACGTGTACGCCAAGAGCCGCCAGGGCCTGCCCATGGAGGCGCTGGAGACCATTGCCGCGGGCTGGATCGACGCGCACCCCGAATACCACGCCGACCTGCAGGACGCCGACGCAGCCGTGGCCCGCGTGTACGACGGCAGCGACGGGCGCGAGAACCCCTTCCTGCACC
>JAFECZ010000479.1 GCA_018241905.1 Pseudomonadota bacterium | reverse complement strand
GAAGTTGAAGCGTGATCGTCCACCATGCAACCTTTACGCCACGAAGCAGGTTTCGCTTCAGCTTGGGCGAAAGCTTTTTACCCAACACTCTTAAAGGATGAGTCAACCGCCAGGAGGTACTTGCTTCCATCGCAGAACATTGCGTGAGTGCATCAATAAGCTGCACTTGCATTTTCTCAGCATCCGCTTCGGCCCGAGACACAGCAGCCTTTAAGGTCGCAATCTCCTCCTCAAGAGATTTGCTTGACGAATTTTTTGTATTCATATGACTTAAATCAGGCGTTATCGATTCACCACGGGAGCTTGAAAGAACGCCCAACTCCCCCCTCAAACAAATAATCCATTGAATTGTTGATCACTCTTCGCAAAGCTGGATCACCTCGAACAGAGACCCTAAGAATCACACAAGATCCAAGAAAAATTCAACAACCACGAACCCAATTTGCGGTTTCGCGCAATGCCTGGTCCCATGGGGTTTTCGGCGTCCAATTGAATTCTCGGTGAATTCTTGAGATATCCAGCACGTTTGCAGGCACATCCGTTGGACGCGCGTCCTTGTATACAACCGGGAAACCATCACGGTCAACCAATCGCAGAATATCTGTCGCGATATCCACTACGCTCCGACCAAGCCCAGATCCTACATTAAATATTCTTTCCGCGCCTTGATAGACTGCAGCCAGTGCAAGCGCTCGGGCTGCATCTGGCGCGTAGATGTAGTCGCGAATCGCCTTCCCATCCCCCCAGATTTCAAGCGCCTTTCCATCTATGGCATTTTTGAGCATTGTCGCAATAACGCCTTGCCCCCGCCCAGGGACTTGAAATGACCCAAACGGATTGGCAACCCTCATCACAGCGTAATCAAGACCGGCAGATTTCCAAAAGTAGTGTAAATACTTTTCAATTGACAGCTTATTGACCCCATACGGAGAAATTGGAAACGTGGGGGCTTCTTCAGATATTGGGACCGACTTAGGAATTCCGTAGACCGTCCCTCCGGATGAAACGAATATTACGCGCCGAACGTTATATTCGCAGCACATTTCGAACAGGCGAATGCTGGCAGATACCGAGTGGTCAATCTCAAGTTTCAAGCTTGAATCAACCGAAGCGGGAGAGACTCCACCCAGGAGATGAAAGACAAATTCAGAGTCTTTTATTGCTGTCCGAAGTAATTCAGTGTTCTCCAGCGTGCCTTGAACCGCATTTACATTCTGCCAATCTGGAATTGGAGTGATCGTGCGACTAAATACACAAACTTTGGCTTTTGCCTTCGTCAGGGCTTGGCACAAATGAGTTCCAAGAAACCCACCGCCGCCTACGATCAGGCACGAGGCGTCCTCCAGGTCGGCCAACTCAATTGAACGCGTCATTGACAAGTCGCTCTAATGTCAGCTCGGTTTGAGCGATCATGCGATTGAAGGAGAACTCACTCGCAGCCTTACGCCCACCTCGTGAAAGGCTGCATCTCAGTTCCGCATCGACACTTAGCCTTTCGATCTGCTGCGCCAAGCACGACGCATCTTCGACAGGCATCAATAATCCACTCTCTTGATCTGAAACTATCTCTACGTTACCACCAACTGCAGTGGCAATCGTTGGAATACCTGCGTCGAGTGCCAATATGAGAGTCAGGGCAAATGGTTCATACGTTGACGGAAATACCAGGCAATCATAGCTCTGAAACATCTCAAATAATTCATCGGGCGGCACCGACTCCATTAGCTGCAATGCATCTCCGCATCCTCCTGATCGCGCCATCTCCCGCAGACTATCTAAATATCCCTTGTCACTTTGATCGCCAATCAAACTGAGCGAGTACTTTAACTCGTGAGTTGAAGGGGTATTTGTCAACTGAATTAGGGCTTCGACCGCGGTATGAACACCTTTCACCGGAACAATTCGCCCGGCAAACAGTATTCTAAATTCGCCGCCAGCAACCAAGAAGTGGCGGTCACGAAACCTCTCATCCGGCGAGTCTGACAAAGAAACCCCATTGTGGATAACCTCATCACGACGAAAACGCACCCCGCTTTCGAGATAATATTGCCGCATATATTGCGAACCAAAAATGGCGCTAAGGCGTTCTGACGCGCGCATCGCTTCGCTGAGATGTCGCCACATTGGGACAAACCAATTATCCGTTAGCATGAGGACAGTTGGGCGGTTGCTGGCCATGATTGGCTCAAATATTGAGGCATTCAAACCATGAAGGCTCCAGCAATAGATTACATCTGGATTTACTCGATTTATAACTTCGTCAACAAAATATGCGTTGGATCTGTTTATTAAATTCCTTCTCTCCTCCGAGCCCTCAAATCCTTCGTAAATTGTTTTCCCAACGAGCAGCTGCAAAACCTGTTGAACAGATTGCTTGGTTTGAATTGAAACAGATTTGCCGTACGTACTGGTGATAACGGTTACAGTATTTCCGAGAGCAAGGGCTGACGCAACCGCATGACACAAGCGCTCATATCCACCGATTGCATTTGGTGGATATAGATTTGTGATGAACAGAATTTTCATGAAATGACAGCGGCCACGCTTTGCCGAAAAGACTCGTCGGCAAGCAGATTATTTCTTTCAACATTCAAGTTGTTCGAATCTCGAAATCCGAGCACAGCGGCAAGAACGGGAGGATGCAAAGCATGCGTTCCCATGATATTCATTAACTCGATCATCCACTCCGAATTAGAGCACTTTCCAGTGGCACCCATTTGCTCTATGTAGTTTGCAATCACCAAGGCCCACTCTACCTTTACCTTAGCTGCTCCTTCTTTGATCGTATTTGTCGGGTGAAGGCGATAAGTTAGCAACTGATCATCAATAACTTCAATTGACTTCCCTCTTGCGAGCAATCGCAGCAGGAACTCGAGGTCATGAGCGTACCTAAGAGGCGCAAATCCACCAACCTCCTGAACAACCTTCCGTCGCATGACAAAATTTGACGTAGTCATGATGAAGTTACCGTTTATTAGCGCAAGATCCAAGAATTTTGAATTCCTGCGATAGCGGTCGACGCCCTTATACCAGTCATTTTTGATCGATCGCCCAGATTCATCCGAGAACATAAGTCCGGATGCGACAAGATCCAAACTTTGCTTTTGCTCTAAGACGGAAACCATCTTTTCGATGCGACCTTCGTGATAAGCATCATCGGAATTGAGAATGGCAATGTACTCCGAAGTCGCCCGCGCAATGCCCGCATTGATAGCTGCATGCGCGCCCTGATTGGCTTGCGACCAAAAAATGACTCTCGAATCAGCTTGCGCGCATTTAGCCGCAATATCAGGCGACGAGTCTTTCGACCCATCATCCACAATGATTAGCTCTCGAACAGAAGACGATTGCGCGAACACGCTATCAATCGCCTGTTGAATATATTTTTCGTGGTTATAAAGCGGAATGACCACGGAGACATTAGCCGGGCGCGCTGTCGAGCGTAAGGGGTTCCAAATTTTCACACCACCTCCAAAATGGGCGCTATTGTTTTCTTCACATCACCGGAAAGGAAGTGAAGCGAATTTTCTAATTCGATCGACGAAAAACTCGACTGAATTTGAGCTTGCCCCAGCGAAACGGGGCAGTGAAGCGCCAGCTGTTCGAGTCCAGTAAGGCTTGAATTCGTTCTTTCATCTGGAGTGCCGTGCCTACCAACTCCTCGATTCGCGCATTTTGGACATTCAACTCGGCGGAAAACAGCTGTGCGCGTTCGCACTCCGCTCTCAGCTCTTCGCTCATTTGGTCACACCATTGCTGATGCTGAAGCAGCGTCAAGCGGGACGATTCTTTTACCGCCTGCAATTCTGCATCGCGATCTCGTACAAGGGCGCGTAGTGTTTCTCTCGCTTTATTGAGGTCCTCCTCTCTATGCTTCGACTCGAGAGCGTCCTTCGTTAATTCGGCATTCTTTGCTCTCAAGAGCTGCAACTCGTCTTCAGGCAATGGAGGGAGAATCGACCATTCATTCAATGATTGCTCAGGCGCCGTAGAGGCCGTGCCTTTTAGCTCCAGAAATTGACCTGCATCCACGCCAGCGTCATCTCCGGTAACCACACGTTTGCCAAG
>JAFECZ010000478.1 GCA_018241905.1 Pseudomonadota bacterium | reverse complement strand
CTGAGCCTGCGCTACATGCCCATGGCCGAGTTCACCGCCATCGTGCTGGTGGTGCCGCTGGTGGTCACGCTGCTGGCGGCCACCACGCTCAAGGAAAACGTCTCGCCCCTGCGCTGGGGACTGACGGCCGGCGGATTCGTCGGCACCCTCGTCGTCATGCGCCCGGGCGGCGACGCCTTCAGCTGGGCCTCGCTGCTGCCGCTGGGGCTCGTGTTCACCAACGCGTGGTTCCAGGTGCTCACCAGCAAGCTGGCGCAGACCGAGAACCCGCTGACCATGAATTTCTACAGCGGCTGGGTGGGCGCGATCATCTGCACGCTGATCCTTCCCCTGGCCTGGACCGCGCTGCCCTCGTGGCACTGGTGGGCGCTGCTTTGCCTGATGGGCTTCATGGGCACGGTGGGACACTTCCTGCTGATCCTGGCCTTCCAGCGCGCGCCGGCCTCCACGCTCACGCCCTATCTCTATGCCCAGATCGGCTTTGCCATGCTGGGCGGCTGGCTGGTGTTTTCGCGCGTGCCCGACTTCATTTCGCTGGTGGGCATCGGCCTCATCGCAGTGTGCGGCGCCGCGGGTGCCTGGCTCACCGTCAAGGAGCGCCGCGTGCCAATCGAACCGGCCGAATCATGAGGCCCTCCGGCAATCGGATCAGAACGTAGACTTCTTGCAACCATGGCCCAGTACTTCGAAGTCCATCCCGACAACCCGCAGCAGCGGCTGCTCAAGCAGGCAGCTGCCTTGCTGGCGCGCGGCGAGATCATTGCCGTTCCCACCGACTCCAGCTACGCGCTGGCCTGCCACCTGGACGACAAGGACGCGGTGGAGCGCCTGCGCCGCATCCGCCAGGTCGACGAGAAGCACCATCTCACGCTGCTGTGCCGCGACCTGAGCGAGTTGGCCAACTACGCGAAGGTGGACAACAAGCAGTACCGTCTGCTCAAGTCCGCCACGCCCGGCCCCTACACCTTCCTGCTCGAAGCCACCAAGGAAGTGCCGCGCCGCGTGAGCCATCCGCAGCGCAAGACCATCGGCCTGCGCGTGCCCGACCACGCGGTGCTCAGCGAGCTGCTGTCGCTGCACGGCGAGGCGCTGCTGGCCACCACCCTCATCCCGCCCGGCGAGACCGAGGCCATGAACGACGCCCAGGAAATCCGCGAACGCTTCGAGAAGCTGATCGGCGGGGTGATCGATGCCGGCGCCTGCCCCTCCGAGCCCACCACCGTGGTCGACCTCACCCCCATGGGCGACGGCGGCGACCCCGTGGTCATCCGCCAGGGCCGCGGCCCGCTGGGGCCGTTGGGCCTGTAGCCCCCAGTCCCGGGAGCGCCGGCAGGGCTCTGAGACAATGAGAGGGTGGATATCAATCAACTCGTTCAAACCGTCCTCATCTACGCCCTGCCGGTGATCTTCGCCATCACGGTGCACGAGGCAGCCCACGGCTACGCGGCGCGCTACCTGGGCGACAACACGGCCTGGATGCTGGGCCGGGTCACGCTCAACCCGATCAAGCACATCGATCCCATCGGCACCATCGCGATGCCGCTGCTGCTGTATTTCGCCACCTCGGGCGCCTTCCTGTTCGGCTACGCCAAGCCGGTGCCGGTGAACTTCGGGCAGCTGCGGCATCCCAAGCGCGACATGGTGTGGGTGGCGCTGGCCGGGCCGGTGTCCAACTTCGTGCAGGCCATCCTGTGGGCGCTCCTGCTGGTGGGCCTGCTGTCCGTGGGCATTCGCGAGCCCTTCTTCGTGCGCATGTGCCAGGCCGGCGTGCTGGTCAACCTGGTGATGTGGGCCTTCAACCTCTTTCCCCTGCCCCCGCTGGACGGCGGCCGCGTGCTGGCCGGCCTGCTGCCGCGCGGCGGCGCGCAAGAGCTGCTGGCGCGCATCGAGCCCTACGGCTTCTTCATCGTCATGGGCCTGGTCATTGCCGGCGTGGTGGGCAACTGGTGGCTGCGCCCGCTCATCGACTTCGGCTACGAAGCCATCAATTTCCTGCTGACCCCTTTCGCGGCGCTGCTGCACTGAAGCTTTTTTCGCCATGACTTCGTCTTCTTCCAAGGTCACCCGCTACCTCACCGGCATCACCACCACCGGCACGCCGCACCTGGGCAACTACGTGGGCTCGGTGCGCCCCTCGGTGCAGGCGAGCTTGCGCAGCGACGTGCAGAGCTACTACTTCCTGGCCGACTACCACGCGCTCATCAAGTGCGACGAGCCGGCGCGCATCCAGCGCTCGACGCTGGAAATCGCCGCCACCTGGCTGGCCTGCGGGCTCGATCCCCAGCGCGTCACCTTCTACCGCCAGTCCGACATTCCCGAGATCCCCGAGCTGACCTGGCTGCTCACCTGCGTGAGCGCCAAGGGCATGCTCAACCGCGCGCACGCCTACAAGGCAGCGGTGGACAAGAACGTGGCGCGCGGCGAAGACCCCGACGGCGACGTGAGCGCGGGCCTGTTCATGTACCCGGTGCTCATGGCCGCGGACATCGTGATGTTCAACGCCCACAAGGTGCCGGTCGGCCGCGACCAGGCCCAGCACCTGGAAATGGCGCGCGACGTTGCGCAGCGCTTCAACCATCTGTACGGCGAGCACTTCGTGCTGCCCGAAGCCGAGATCGACGACGCGGTGGCGCTGCTGCCGGGCCTGGACGGCCGCAAGATGAGCAAGAGCTACGACAACACCATTCCGCTGTTCACGCCGCGCCCGCAACTGCACAAGCTCATCGCCGGCATCGTGACTGACTCGCGCGCGCCGGGCGAGCCCAAGGACACCGAAGGCTCCGCGCTCTTCCAGATCTACCAGGCCTTTGCCAGCGACGAGGAAACCCAGGCGCTGCGCCGCGCTTATGCCGAGGGCATTGCCTGGGGCGATGCGAAGCAGATGCTGTTCGAGCGCATCGACCAGGAGATCGCGCCCAAGCGCGAACGCTACGAGGCCCTGATGGCCGACCCCTCGCAAATCGAGACGATCCTGCTGGCCGGCGCCGAGAAGGCACGGACGATTTCGCGCCCCTTCATGTCACGTTTGCGACAGGCCGTGGGCCTGCGCAGCCTTGCGACGGGCGTCAAGGCCGCCACCGGCAAGAACACGAAAGTACCCAAGGCCAGCAAAGCGGGTTTCAAGCAGTACCGCGAACGCGACGGATTGTTCTACTTCAAACTGCAGGATGAACAAGGAAGTACGCTTTTGCAGAGCCGCGGTTTCAAGACGCCGCAAGAAGCGGGCCGAGTTATTGGCGGCATGCAACAAACGCCCCGCGATTTCGTGAATTCCTACGCAGATTTGCTAGAACCCGTCGACAATCAAACTGCGCTATCTGCAGTAAAAGTGCTGGAAGCGCTCGCCAACCCAACAGGCGACCAGTAAAGGGATCGCAAGCGCACCGCGCCCGACAACAATAACTAGAGCAGGGTTCAGCCGGCTGCGGTGCAAGAAAGTAGAAAAGACATGAGCATTTACGTCATCGACGACCACCCCTTGATGCGTGACGCCATCGTGATGGTGCTGCGCCGCCTGCGGCCGGCCGAGAACATTGTCGAGCTCGAGCGCCTGGACCGGCTGGCCGCCGCAGTGCGCCAGCACGGCACGCCCGACCTCTTCTGCCTGGACCTCAAGCTGCCCGACACGACCGGCGTCTCGGGCGTGCTGGCCGTCAAGAACAGCTACCCCGGCATCCCGATCGCGGTGTACTCCGCGTCGCCGGCCGGCGACATGGAAGAAGCCTGCATCGAAGCCGGCGCCGACATCTACATCGAGAAGTCGGCCGGCTCGGCAGAACTCACCGCCGCCCTGCGCGGCCTGCTGCAAGCCGACGATGAACGCGAAGAGGCCACGCCGACCAGCAGCGGCAAGCTGTCCAAGCGCCAGACGCAACTGATCGCCATGCTCGACAAGGGCATGAGCAACCGCGAGATCGCCACCCAGCTCGAGATCAGCGAACACACCGTGAAGGTGCACCTGTGGCGCCTGTTCCGCCGCCTGGGCGTGAAGAGCCGCACCCAGGCCCTGCACCACGCACGCAATCACGGCCTGCTGCTCAGCAGCAGCACCTGAGGGCCAACGCCCCCAAGAAA
>JAFECZ010000477.1 GCA_018241905.1 Pseudomonadota bacterium | reverse complement strand
GTGCGGCGTGCCCAGGCCTTCGCGCTTGAGATCTCACACTCCGCGCCCGTGGCGGTCCAAACCACGCGCCAGACCCTGCGTGCGAACTTGGCACAGCAGGCTCGCATCGCGAACGAGCGCGAATGCTCTCTGCAGCTCGAACAGTTCGCTCATGCCGACTTTCGTGAAGGCGTTGCGGCGGGCGCCGAGCGCAGGCTGCCCGTCTTCGAAGACCGCCAGCTTGGCCGGAGGAAACCCTGAGCCCTCGCGCAAGAGAGCGCCGAGAAACATCGGCACCACAACAGTCGGCGTCGCAGCCGCAGTTCACAAAAGGAGGCAAGGAATGCAGGAGATCACTATGGGCGGGCAGGGCGACACAGCGTTCAGCCGCCGCTCCGTTCTGGCGGCGCTCGGAAGCGCACTGAGCTGCGGCTTGGTTACCAGCGCTTTCGGCCAGGAGGCGGCATTTCCGAGTCGCCCGATTCGGTTCGTGATGCCATTTCCGCCCGCGGGTGCCGCCGACCTTATCGGCCGCCTTTACACCAAGGCGTTGGCAGAGATGACAGGCCAGGCGGTCGTTCCCGATAACAAGCCAGGCGCGAACGGCTTGATCGGAGTGCAGAACGTTCAGAGATCTCCGCGGGACGGCTATAGCGTGCTCATCGGCAGCAGTTCGACGCTCGCCTTCAATGCAGCAACCTACAAGAATCTGCCCTATGACCCGGTCAAGGACTTTGTGCCCGTCGGGCTGCTGGCCACGTTGCCCGTGGTGCTGGTAACTTCTTCGCGATCGACAATACAGTCGTTTGCAGACTTGGTTCGACGCGCCAAAGAACGGCCTGGCGCACTGAACTACGGTACGGGATCCACGGCACTCCAGTTGCAAGCTGAGTGGATGAACGAGATGGCAGGCGTTAAAGCCACTGCGATCACCTTCAAAGGCGGCGGCGAGGTGGTGAGCGCAATTCTGTCCAACACGGTCGACGTGGCTCTCTTGGACCTGTCCGCTGCCAGTGCGCTCATCCGTAGCGGCCAACTGCGTGGACTGGCGCTGGGCGCCTCCGAAGCCTATGCCTCGCTGCCCGGCGTGCCCACGACCGCTCAGCTGGGACTGAACGGCTACGCGGGCGAATTGTGGGTCATCGCGGCGGTGGCCACGGGCACTCCCCAGGCAATCGTTGACTACTACGCGACGCAGTTTGCCAAGGCGGCCGAGCAGCCCTACGTGCGCGAATGGTTGCGGGAGCGGGACCTCGGCTACATGCGCAAGTCGGTGGCTGAACTGAGATCCACCATTGCGGGCGACATCGAACGCACCAATAAGCTTGTCGACCGTCTTGGCCTTGAACGGACCTGAAGCACCTATGCCATCGCTGGACCGCAAGGTTCTTCTTGCCGGCCGATATGCCCAGGTCTTCGGCGACCCGCTTCGCGTGGAACTGGGCTCGGATTGGCACTTCGACGCGTGGGAGGCCCGAGACGGGATGGAGGCGCTGATCGCGCGTGCGAGCCAGGCAGAGGTAATCATCGGCTCGTCAGAATGGGCGCGCGAGCAGGAGGGCTCGCGAGCGAAGGCCTCCTTCGAGGCCGCAAGGAAGCTGCGCCTGGTCATCATCCCCTTTTCCGGCATGGATTGGCTTCAGCCGTCCTGGGTTCCGCCGGAATGCGCTGTGTGCAATGTCAACAGCGGCGTCGATCCGATTGCAGAGTACGTGATGTGCGCCATGCTCAATCACGAGATTCGCTTGCAGGAAATGGACGCTGAACTACGTCAACACCGCTGGAGTTACGGCGGCGGCACAGTCATGGGTCGACAGCATGGCGAACTACAGGGCAAGACGGTCGGACTCGTTGGCTTCGGCCGCATAGGTCAACGCGTGGCGCAGTTGTGCAGTGCATTCCGCATGAAGGCCGTGGCCGTCAGCCGCACGCCGTTCAAGTCTTCCGACCTTGTCTGGTGGCGCAACATGGACGGCCTCAAGGAGTTGCTTGCACTGAGCGACTACGTGCTCCTAACCGTCCCGGGTGGAGACGAAACCGTAGATCTCATCGGCGATCGCGAGATCTCCCGAATGAAGTCAACGGCGGTCCTCATTAACGTCGCGCGCGGTAGCGTGGTCAACGAGGAGGCCTTGTACAGCGCGTTGCGCGGCCAGCGTATCGGCGGCGCCATCATCGACACTTGGTACAGCTATCCAACTCATGAGCATCCCTTCGGGCCCCCGAGCCGGTTTGCCTTCGAGGCACTGAACAACGTCGTGATGACACCGCATGCGGCGGGTTGGACGGACGCGCTCGAAACGCGGCGGATCGCTGCTGTCCTCAACCAGGTGCGCTGCTACCTGGGCGGGCAGCTGATCGAAGACGTCGTGTTCGACACCCGCCGATCCGCTGTGCTCTCTCCCCCAATTCTGAATAAGGTCGCCACATGAAGATCGTAACCGCCTGCCATCCTCCCCCGATCGCGTATGCCGCCCCCACCGGCGCCATTCCTGCATGGGCATGCGACTCGCATTGTCATGTGACGCCGGTCGACCATGCCAACGTCACGCCAGACGCGAGCTACCACCCGGCGCCAGCGCCTCCCGAGGAGTTGGACCGGATGCGCGAGGCGATCGGGCTGCGGCGATCCGTCGTGGTCCAAGCCAGCGTCTACGGACTCGACAATCGGGGAGTAGAAGCAGCACTCAAACGAGATCCTCGCAACGTGCGAGGTGTTGTCGTCGCCGATCGCGATGTGAGCGATCGGCAACTGGACATCTGGCACACGCTGGGTGTTCGAGGCATGCGGTTCATCATGGCTGGGCAACTTGGCGGTACGGTCGGCATGGATGATCTGGAAAGCCTGGCTCCCCGACTCGCCACACGCGGGTGGCATGCTGAAATCATGCTTCGACCGGAGCAATGGGGTCTTCTGCTACCGGCCCTCCGAAGCCTTCCATGCAATCTGGTGATCGATCATTTGGGTGGAGTGCCTGCAGATGACAAAGACCCGATACCGGACGCCGCCATACTTTCGCTCTTGGGCGAAGGAAATACTTGGCTCAAGCTGATTGGCTATCGCCTTAGCAGGGATCTCCTGCATCCGCGCCTGATCGCCCGTGCCCGGAGCTTTTATGAGGCGGCACCCACACGCATGGTTTGGGGGACGGACTGGCCGCACGTTGGAATGGCCGACCGCCACGATGCCGGCGTGCTGCTGAGTGCCTTCATGCAATGGTTTGATGGTGACAGCGAAGTGCTGGCGAAAGTACTTGCCTCGAATCCCGAAGAGCTCTTCGACTTCGAAACGCCTGCGGCATCTGCTGGATGAAGGACGTTCGCAGCAGGGGATTCGCTCAGTGACCGTCGCACTGACGGGAAGTGCGGGTGCATCCTGGCTCAACCGACGAGCGGATTTTTCGGTAAGAGAACAGACGTTTTGAACTGTCGTATCATCGAAGCAAAGCGCTGCCGCCATGGACTTAGCAGGCTTGACGTCAGATCAGATTGGAGACAAGTATGACTCGAGTATTTGCCGTTCTGGCAAGGCTTCTCGTTCTGTTGGCACTAGCGCCTGCGCTGGCTTTTGCGCAGTGGCCGGATCGGCCAATCCGCATCGTACTGGGAGGTTCACCGGGCGGACCACCCGACACCTTCGCGCGCATCTATGCAGAACAGTTCTCCCAGGCGCTTGGGGTTCCGGTGATCGTGGAAAACCGGACGGGCGCAACCGGCAACATCGCACAGGATTTGGTGGCAAGAGCCGCGCCTGACGGCTACACACTGCTTTACGCCATCGAGAACGCCTTCACCACGCATCCTTTCCTGTTCTCAAAGTTACCCTTCAATTCTGATCGCGACTTCGCTCCGGTCGCACCGGTCGTTGCGCAGTCCTATTTCCTTGTCGTGGGCAACCAGTTTCCGGCAAAGAATTTGGCCGAGCTCATCGCACTTGTCCGAGCCAAGCCAGGTTCAGTCGCCTATGCGTCCTACGGCCAGGGCGGATTCCCACACCTGTTCATGGAACTGCTTGCCGACAGTGAAAAGCTGACATTGACGCACGTTCCCTATCGAGCATCCGCCATCCCGGACATCATGGGCAACCAAGTTCCAATGGTGGTTGAGCCG
>JAFECZ010000476.1 GCA_018241905.1 Pseudomonadota bacterium | reverse complement strand
GCGTCGTTCGTTTGCGAAGGGATGGCGCAATGCTCGTTGGCGCGACATGCTCTGCGCATACCTCTGGTGGGTGTCGGACGGCAGGGCGGAAATTGGCCTTCCAGTTTCCCCGGCCGGGGTCATCGCAGTCAGGGTTCCTCCTATGCAATTCAGTTGTCCTGTCAGTGTTCAGGAAACCGCAAACCTGCAGTTTGATGATGACGACCCCGACATACCTGACGATACTTGGAGCGATGAGCAAGCTGAGGAGGGCGAGGCATGAGCCGCGTTCGCCGACCCGAGGTGCTTCACATTGAGGAGCCGAAGCTGGAGTTCAGGTACGGGCAGCAGCTAGAGTATTCGCGAGATGGCCTCTTCCTCTATGGACCCGTTGATGGAATACAGAGTCCACGGCCGATTCGTTATGGGTTCATTGGTACACGGGCTGGGCGCGAGCGCTTCGAACGATGGGCGCAGCAAGTGTCTTCTTTCATCGCACCTCCTCCACCGCGAAAAGGTGCGAAGGCGATTGAGCCTCATCACGTGCCGTTCCCAGGGTTTTCCGAGGCTTTCAACGCCCTGTGGACATCAGTTCCGCACAAGGTCATCGATGACCTCGATGAAGGAGAACTCGGCCGCCTTATACGTATTGCGAATCGACATGAAGCAATCAAGTCGGTGGTCGATGCATTCGTTGACCGCTTGGTAGCAGAGCATCGTCGCGACGAGGACCCTCCAAGTTTCTGGTACGTCGTCATTCCCGAGTTCATCTATGAGCTCGGGAGGCCACAGTCAACGGTTCCGTTTGCAAAACGTGTCGAGGGGAAAGTCACGTTGAACATGCGTGACGTCCGCAAGCTTGAGAAGGAGCCGGACCTCTTCGGATTTGGGCAGGAGGATGCTGAGGTCTACAAGTACGAGAAGAACTTTCGCCGGCAACTGAAGGCGCGGCTGCTCGACCACAAGATTGTCACCCAACTCGTGCGGGAGAGCACCCTCGCGCCCGAGGACTTCCTGAAGGCCAACGGGCAGCCAAAGCGCAATGTTGAGGACCCCGCGACCATCGCTTGGAAGCTGTGCACCGGGTCGTACTACAAGTCAGGCGGCCGCCCTTGGCAGATTGCAGCCATGAGGCCAGGCGTGTGTTATGTCGGATTGGTCTACAAGAAGCAATCTGAGGCGGAGACTTCGCGCTTCTCAGTATGTGCCGCGCAGATGTTCCTGTCGGATGGCGAGGGCGTCGTGTTTCGTGGAGCTTTGGGGCCATGGTTCCATCCGGATACGAAGCAGTTTCACCTCGACGCCGAGGCGGCGGCGCGGTTGGTGGGTACCGTCCTAAACGAGTACAAGCTTAGACACGGCAGAGAACCTGCGGAACTGTTCATCCATGCAAAGGCCTCGTTCAACGACGAAGAATGGGCAGGATTTCAGGCTGCCTGTGAGGGCACCAGTACCAACATCGTGGGCATTCAAATTGCAGACGCGTGGGACCAGCTCAAGCTGTTCCGACCTGGCGCATATCCAGTTATCCGCGGGACTGCGCTCGTGACCGGGGAGCGGTCCGGATTCCTATTCACCTCGGGGTATGTTCCCCGCTTGGGAACGTACATGGGGCCAGATACGCCAAATCCCTTGCAGGTGAGCATTCGTCGTGGAGAAGCGCCCCTTCAGACTGTAATGAGCGACGTGCTGGCATTGTCGAAAATCAACTTCAATACTTGCCTTTTTAATGACCGTTCGCCAGTGACCATCAGGTTTGCCGATGCGATTGGCGACATTCTGGTCGCGGCACCCTTGAACGGAGAGCCCATGTTGCCGTTTAAGTTCTACATCTAGGGCTCTAAGGCGCAGCTGGCGGAGGCTTCGTATGCGGCAGATTTGGCGCTCAACTGGGGCGGGAAGCCTGTTCACGACGTCACCGCGTTGGTCCTTCGCCCTCCACGAAGAAGGGTTTGAGCTCTCAGTCCAAGGCCGGACTTTGATAGGCGATGTTGGACAGCTCGAGGGCTGCCGCGTAACCTCTGGGGTCTTTTGGGCAGAATTTCAGGTTACTGGAGCCAGCGGGGAAATCCTGAAGCTCGATGGCATGCCCAACGCCGATGCACGTCGTCTCAAGGCAGCTATCGACGCAGCTCTGTTGACGAAGCGCTTCGACCGCCTTGTTCAGCCCGTCGAAAGGTGGGCCCGCGAGACCGTCAATGCCTGCAGCAAACAACTGCGAAGGCGGGGCTGGGTCGGCCAGGAGTTCGTCGGGCACCTCAGCGCGATAAGACCTGTCGAACTGGCAGAGCTCCTTGAGCATGAGGCAGCCAGGCAACGGCTGGAGCGGCAAACAGACGCCGTCAAAGACGCAGTTGCATTCTGGCGGCGTCCGATTCAAGAGGTTGCAGCTGAATTTAACAGGAGGCATGCAGTTGAGGCGGAGAAGGACGACAGGGCCTTCTTCGACACGGTTGAAAAGTCTCCACTTACGCACGAGCAGCGCAACGCGGTCATTTGTTTCGACAGCAGGGTGCTACTTGTCGCGTCCGCCGGCTCTGGCAAGACGTCCACTATGGTCGCAAAAGCCGGATATGCGCTCAAGCACGGCTACTTCACCGCCGACCGCATGCTGCTCCTTGCGTTCAACAATGATGCGGCTGCCGAGCTTCGCGAGCGCATTCGGGCGCGCTTGACACCGCTCGGCTTACCTGCGGACAAAGTTGTCGCCAAGACCTTTCATGCGTTCGGCCTGGACGTCATTGGTGCGGCAACAGGCAAACGGCCGTCCCTCGCGCCATGGCTCGAGAACAACCAGGACCTGGAGACGCTACTTCACCTGGCCGATGCGTTGAAGGACAGCAGCCCAGGCTTTCGAGCTACTTGGGACATGTTTCGGCTAGTCTTTGGACAGGACCTACCCGAATTCGGGAAGGAGCAAGAGAACCCCGAATCTTGGGACAGCGAGCAGAGACGCGGTGGCTTCTGGACGCTGAACAATGAGGTCGTCAAAAGCCGTGGCGAACAGGTCATTGCGAACTGGCTCTTCTACAACGGTGTGCGCTATGTATACGAGGGGCCATACAAGCACGAGACGGCCACAGCAACGCATCGACAGTACACGCCGGACTTCTATTTTCCCGATATCGACGCCTACCTCGAACACTGGGCCGTGAACGAGAAAGGCGAACCGCCCAAGGAGTTCGTTGGATACGCCGAGGGTATGGCGTGGAAGAGAAATTTGCATGCCGAGTGCGGCACCGTCCTGCTCGAGACCACGATGTCGCAGTTGTGGACAGGTGAAGCCTTTGAGTACTTAGGCGCCGAGCTCACCAAGCGCGGCGTTGTGCTCGACCCGAATCCCGACAGGGAAGGTGCCGGCCGCAAGCCCATCGAGAATCCTCGCCTAGCGCGTACGTTCCGCTCGTTCCTCACCCATGCGAAGAGCAACCGCCTATCCATGTCGGACCTTCGCAATCGGCTGGATGCCGGACTAGCCGGAGCCTTCCGTTTCAGGCACGAGATGTTCCTTCGGCTCTTTGAGCAGGTATGGGTCGCTTGGGAGGAGAAGCTTCGAGCCGGCAACTGCATCGACTTCGAGGACATGCTCAACCTGGCGACCGACTGTGTAGAGGACGGCAGCTGGTCGAGCCCCTTCGACTTAGTGATGGTCGACGAGTTTCAGGACGCCAGCCAGGCACGCGCCCGGCTGGTTGCCAGTCTGATGCGCGGGGAGGACAGGTACCTCTTCGCGGTTGGAGACGACTGGCAGAGCATCAATCGTTTCGCGGGCGCAGACCTGTCGGTCATGACTGACTTCGAAGCGAAGTTCGGCAAGTCCACCACGTTGCGCTTGGAGACGACGTTCCGATGCCTACCTACGCTGTGTGAAATCAGCAGCGCGTTCATCGGCAAGAACCCCCGACAGTTGCGGAAGAACGTGCGTTCGGTAAAGCCGGATAGAGAGAAGCCAGTGCGCATCGCCAGCGTGCAGAGCGAATATCACATCCGCCAAGCTGTCGAGAAGCGGGTGGTCGAGATTGGGCTGGAGGCCCAGGAGCTGGGAAAGCCGGCGAAGGTCTACCTCCTTGGGCGATACCGTAAAGACTCTGCGTACCTGCCTACAGCCCCT
>JAFECZ010000475.1 GCA_018241905.1 Pseudomonadota bacterium | reverse complement strand
CAGCCAGGCGCCGCCGAGCATGCCGCCCGAGTAGCGCATCGGGTTCTGCTTGGCGCTGCCGGCCCAGTACGACAGCGGCGCGCCGTTGAGCACCAGCGGCCCCATGACGTCGCCGCGCACCGAGGCCAGCGCCGCCATGGCCCAGCCGGCCTGGCAGTTGCCGATGACGGCGGGCTTCTGGCTGCATTGCGGGTGGCGGCGCACCACTTCTTCCAGAAAGGCTGCCTCGGCCCGCGCCACGTCGACGAGCGTCTGGCCTTCCTCGGGCTCGGGCGCAAAGGTGACGAAGTACACCGCATGCCCGGCGCGCAGCGCGACGCCCACTTCGGAGTCGGGCTTGAAGCCGCCGATGCCGGGCCCATGGCCCGCGCGCGGATCGACCACCACGATGGGACGCTTGGCCGGGTCGATGGGCGTCTGCGCCGGCGGCACGATGCGCAGCAGCGAGTAGTTGCAGGGGCGGGGCAGGGTGCGCCCGTCGAGAATGAGTTCGTGCTCGAACTGCAGCAGCGGCGGCTTGCCGGCCAGAAGGTGCTCCAGGAACACGTTGCCACGCTCGCGCAGCACGTCGGCGGTCAGCACGCTGCGCTGCCATGTATCGACGCTGTAGGTCGCAAGGTCTTGGAGCGCCTTTTGCATGGCGGCGATGGTCGGCTTGGCAGGAGCGCTCATGGGCAACCTTTGTCCTTGATTTGTTGCACGGCAGCATGCACGATTCGTGGGTCAATGCGCTGGATACCCCGGAGCCTGCTCGGGTATTTGGCCACTTTTTTCAAGGCCACCATGATCCAAGTCAACACAGCACATCCGCACTACGACCGGCTCATCGCCAAGGTACGCCAACTGCCGCCGCTTCGGGTGGCGGTGGTTCACCCGGCCAATGGGCCTTCGCTCGAAGGGGCGCTCAGCTCGGCTCGCCTGGGCCTGATGGTGCCCGTGCTGGTGGGGCCGCGCGCCCGGATCGAGGCCGCCGCCAAGGAGCTGGGTGCTTCGCTGGACGGCATCGAACTCGTCGATGCGCCCCACAGCCATGCGGCCGCCGACAAGGCCGCCGAACTGGCCCGCGACGGCGTGGTGGACGCGCTGATGAAGGGCAGCCTGCACACCGACGAACTCATGGGGGCGGTGGTGCGGCGCGATGCCGGCCTGCGCACGGCGCGGCGCATCAGCCACTGCTTCGTGATGGACGTGCCGGGGCACGCGCAGCCGCTGATCATCTCCGATGCCGCCATCAACATCGCGCCCACGCTGGAAGAGAAGGTCGACATCGTGCAGAACGCCATCGACCTGGCGCATGCGCTGGGCATGACCCATGTGCGGGTGGCGGTGCTGTCGGCCATGGAAACCGTGAACTCGAAGGTGCCGTCCACCATCGATGCGGCGGCGCTTTGCAAGATGGCCGACAGGGGGCAGATCACCGGTGCGGTGCTCGACGGGCCATTGGCCATGGACAACGCCATCGACGCGCAAGCCGCGCGCATCAAGGGCATCGAGTCGCCCGTGGCCGGTCATGCGGATGTGCTGATCGCCCCCGACCTCGATGCCGGCAACATGCTGGCCAAGAGCCTGACCTTCCTGGCGGGCGCCTATGCGGCTGGAATCGTGCTGGGGGCCAAGGTGCCGATCATCCTGACCAGCCGTGCCGACTCGGAGCCGACCCGCCTGGCCTCGTGCGCGGTGGCTGCGTTGCTGTCGCAGGCCGCGCGCGAGGGGCAGATCCGCGCCGTGGGCTGAAGCGACACGGAGAAAGACGATGAGACGTCCCGACGCCTACACCCGCCTGGCCAACGGCGCAGCCCGCTTCTCAGGGCGGCCCGGTGTGTTCATTCTGGCGCTGGGCGTGGTGGCGGCGTGGGTCATCAGCGGGCCGATCTTCGGCTTCAGCGACACCTGGCAACTGGTGATCAATACCGGCACCACCATCGTCACCTTCCTGATGGTCTTCCTGATCCAGAGCTCGCAGAACCGCGACACCGCCGCCATCCAGATCAAGCTGGACGAGTTGATCCGCGCCACCCGGGGCGCGCACAACGCGCTGCTCGACCTGGAGGAACTCGAGGACAAGGAGTTGCTGGAGTTTCGCCGCCGCTACGAGGAACTGGCGCGCTCCGCGCGCGACGCGATCGCCGGCGGCGGGCTGGACACCGAGTCGCCCGAAGCCTGAAGAGGGCGCGCGGGCTGCGCACAAGCTGGGCGCTTCCTACGCAGGGGGCACCCGTGCTCCTACCTTGGCACGGGCTGCACAGGCCTAAGGTGGCTTCTTCCAATTTGTCGGAGCACCGGCCTGAAAGGAGCACCCCATGGACGACGACAGCAGCAACGATTCAGGACAGGCGGCCAACGACGGCCGCGACAACAAGCGCGCGTTCCGCTGGGGAACCATCGTGGCGGCGGTGGTGGCGGTGGTGGCGCTGGGCTACAACATGGTGTCGAACGAGCGCGCCAGTCCGCTGGGGCGGGATGCGGCCAGCACCACGCAAAGCCACAAGGTGCCTGCCCCGGCCGCTCCGGCTGGGACCGAGGCGCCGGCACCCGGCACTGCCGGCGGCCAGACCGGGGGCGGCGCAGCTGGTTCCGGCCAGCCGGGCAAGTGATTCGCGCTTGTGTTGGGGCGCAGGCGCCGACACCGGGTGGGCGCATGCTCCGGCGATCTTGAGCGCCAGTCATTGTTGCCCATTGAATTCGACAACCCGCCGGGTAGCCCTTTAGCCAAGCGCCGGCCCCTGTTGCTGGGCCAATTGCGCCTGTCGGGCCTGGAACTGAGCGTGAGCCTGCGCCAACTGCTGGTCGTGCTGCTGCACCTGCTGCATGCTCTCCTGTACGCTGGGTGTCGCATGGGTCATGTCGATCAGGGCGTTGGAGGCAAACAGGGAATTGGATTGCAACAGGATCGTCTTTCCATTGCCGAACACGTTGCCCAGGTCGTCGGGCGTCTTGATGCCCGCCACGTAGCAGGCCGCAGTGCATTGGGCCAGCAACTCGGGAGATGCTTGCGGCGGAAAGCCTTCCTTGAGGGTGTTGTACAGCGCGTTCTGCGGATGCGTGGGGTTGCTGAAGTCGCGCAGCTTGGGCTCAACAGGCAGTGCCGTCGCACGGTCGTGTTCCATCACGGGCTCAGGGTGCACTTGCGCGCTCACCCGCACGGGCTGCGGATCGCCAAATTCCACCTTGGCCTTCGGCGAAGGCGTGCGAATCAACTTGGAGCCGCCTTCCTGGAGCGCACGGTGATCGTGAACAAGTCGGCATCAGTGATGGCGCGGCCAAATCTGATGCGGTCGGTTTGTCCAAAGTATGGGTAGTTCTCCATATCTGCTTCAGGTGCGCGAGGGTAGTTGCGCTTGTTGAAGTACGTCACCACCGTCTCCTCCCTCCTTATCTGTTCTGCGTCCATACTCGGCTTGAACCGCGTTTCCTCCTGCGCACCGGTAGCCTTGATCTGGGTGCCCACCCCACCGAACGCCCAGGTGCACACTTCGGCGCCGAAGTACGGCGCCTCGCGCATGCCATCTGCGTACACCGTTCCAGTCCAGGTGACTTCGCCTTGGGGCTGGAGCTTCATCTCGATGCCCGCACTGTCAGCTACAACATCAGCGCCCGTATAGGAATCCTTTTGAGGCAAGCAAGTGCGATTCGCGATGTCGTACCAGGCCCCTGCCTCGACAAAGTTCATCGGTCCGGGTGCCCCTTGAACCGTTACCGTGATTTCGTAGCGCTCCTTTGGTTCGGGGTTGTGCTCGTAGCGCACCTTCTTGTAGTCCTTGCCCTGCCCGCAGCCTGCGAGCGCGGTCGCCGTCATTGCGGCTGTCGCAGCCAACTTCATGAGGTTCATCTGTTCGCCTTCCTAGGGGTGCTGTTTGTCTTTGTTCTTTCCTGGCCCTGGCGCGCGTTCGGGCAGCACTGGCCTGCGCTTGATCTGCACGGGCAACCCGCCGGGCGGCAGCGGGCCGAGGTCGCGAACGGTCTGCGCGTTTGCCAGCTGCACTTGCCGTTTCAGCGCCTTGAGCGCCCTTTACCCGCCCAGCACCGGCCCCTGCTGCTGGGCCAATTGCGCCCGCTGAGCCTGGAACAGCGCGTGATCCTGTGCCAATTGCAGGTCATGCTGCTGTACCTGCTGCATGCTCTCCTGCACGCTGGGCGTTGC
>JAFECZ010000474.1 GCA_018241905.1 Pseudomonadota bacterium | reverse complement strand
GGCCAGGGCGGTCTTGCCGCACAACGCGCGCTTTCCCGCGGGCCTTGTGCACGACGGCACGCATTTCGCTGGGGGGCAGATAGATGTCCGCGTCGCCGTCATCACGCAACACAAAACCGTGTCCGTCGCGGTGTCCTTGGACAATTCCTTCAACTTCTTCCGACAGAACGCCGGAGTGGCCTAAATTTTTGATATGATTCCTCTCGTTCCTGAAAAACAAAACACGTTGCAGGGAAGACCAACAGGTTAACTCAGCAGCGTGTGGGCCCAGATGGCGGAATTGGTAGACGCACTAGTTTCAGGTACTAGCGAGTAACATCGTGGAGGTTCGAGTCCTCTTCTGGGCACCAACAAACAAGATCCCCTGCAAATGAAGATTTGCAGGGGTTTTTTGTTTTGGGGGTGGGCCAGCATGTGTACGGAGTGCGTCGTCTCTTCTCTTCGGGGCACGTAGCACCTTCATCAAGGGCTACGCGCAGCCATCATGACACACCCTGCTGACACTTCGGGCCCCACTTTTGCGAATGGGGCCCTCGGTCGCACGCCGGTGAGCCTCAGATGGGCAGCGCGATCAGATCGTGGCCCTGCGTGTCCACGATGCGCGCCTTGGTGAACTCGCCCACCTTGAGCTGCTTGCTGATCTTCTCGGGCGGCAGCAAGCGCACGATGCCGTCGATTTCCGGCGCGTCCGCGTAGCTGCGCCCCACCCCGCCCTTGCGGCCCATGGCAGGCGCCGAATCAACCAGCACCTGCATCGTTGCGCCGATGCGACGGCGCAGGCGCGCGATCGACACTTCTTCCGCAACTTCCATGAAGCGCGACCGGCGCGCCTCGCGCTCTGCCTCGGGCAGCATGCCGGGGATGTCGTTGGCGGTTGCGCCCTCCACCGGGCTGTAGGCAAAGCAGCCGGCGCGGTCGATCTCGGCTTCGCGGATGAAGTCGAGCAGGTGCTCGAACTCTTCTTCCGTCTCGCCGGGAAAGCCAGCGATGAAGGTGCTGCGAATCACCAGCTCGGGGCACATCTCGCGCCACTTGGCGATGCGCTCCAGGTTCTTCTCGCCGCTGGCCGGGCGCTTCATGCGCTTCAGCACATCGGGGTGGCTGTGCTGCAGCGGCACGTCCAGGTAGGGCAGCACGCGGCCTTCGGCCATCAGCGGAATCACCTCGTCCACGCTGGGATACGGGTACACGTAGTGCAGCCGCACCCAGGCACCGTAGGGCTCGGCAATTTCGCCCAGCGCGCGCACCAGGTCGAGCATGCGCGTCTTGACCGGCTTGCCGTCCCAGAAGCCGGTGCGGTACTTGATGTCCACGCCGTAGGCCGAGGTGTCCTGGCTGATCACCAGCAGTTCCTTCACGCCGCCTTCGAACAGCGCCTTGGCTTCCTTGAGCACGTCGCCCACGGGCCGCGACACGAGGTCGCCGCGCATCGAGGGGATGATGCAGAAGGTGCAGCGATGGTTGCAGCCTTCGCTGATCTTCAGGTAGGCGTAGTGCTTGGGCGTGAGCTTGATGCCCATGGGCGGCACCAGGTCCACGAAGGGGTCGTGCGGCTTGGGCAGGTTGGCGTGGACGGCGTCCATGACCTCCTGCGTGGCGTGCGGCCCCGTGACGGCCAGCACGCTGGGGTGCATCTGGCGAACCAGGTTGCCGCCGCTGTCGCCGCTCTTGGCGCCCAGGCAGCCGGTAACGATCACGCGGCCGTTCTCGGCCAGCGCCTCGCCGATGGTGTCCAGGCTTTCCTTTACGGCGTCGTCGATGAAGCCGCAGGTGTTGACGATGACGAGGTCGGCGCCCTCGAAGGTCTTGGAGGTCTGGTAGCCCTCGGCGCTCAGTTGCGTGAGGATCAGTTCGGAATCGGTCAGCGCCTTGGGACAGCCCAGGCTGACGAAGCCCACTTTGGGCGCCGTGGCGGGGTTTTCAAGACGTTCGGGGGAGGCTGCTTCGCTCATCCCCGTATTGTCCCAGGGAACGCCCTGCCCGGCCCGCACGGGGCCTTGGCAAGTTCGGCGGCCTCGATCCTCAGGTGCGCTCGGGCCGCTTGATGCCGAACGCCGCCAGCGCCTGCTCCGCGTTCTTCTGCATCTGCTCCTGCAACTGCTTGAAGGCGGTCTGGGACTGCTCGGCGTAGCTGCCCATCATGAAGCGCGACCACATCTCGGGCGAAAGGGTCTCGGCGTTCTCCGCCATGCGCGCCTGCAGCTCGGTCATGGCCTGGATGTTCTTCTCGAGGTAGGGCCCCATGTAGCCCTGCATGGCCTGGCCGTAGAAACGGATGATGCTGGCCAGCGCCTGCTCGCTGAACATGGGCGCGCCGCCGGCCTCTTCTTCCAGGATGATCTGCAAAAGGATGCTGCGGGTGAGGTCGTCGCCGGACTTGGCGTCGCGCACCACGAAGGCAGCCTTGGACATCACCAGTTGCTTGACCTCGGCCAGGGTGATGTAGGAGGAGGTTTCCGTGTCGTAGAGCCTGCGGTTCGGATACTTCTTGATCACGCGCTGCGCCGGCTTGCCGGCGGCCTTCTTGCTCTGCACTTGGGAAATCTCCTTGTCGGGTCGGGTTGTGCGCCAGAAGCGCGCGGGCCATTCTAGGGAGCGGCCATGCTGCACCGCGCCAAGGTTTACCCTCTTCGGGATTCCCTCAATCAACGACGCAAGCGTACTCGGCCCCGCAGACCTTGCAGGCTGCCGTTTCGGGCCGCTCCTCGTCGCCTTCCTTGAACACCAGCAGGTTCTTCACCCCGTTGAAGACCCAGCAGCGCGGGCAGTGCTCGTGGCCGCCTACCGGCAGGTAGGCTCGCGCGCGTTGCTCGGCCCGCTCGCGCGTGACCGGCATGCCGTGCCGCTCGCTGCGCGCCACGTCTTCCGCCGCCATGGTGTCCGCCCGGCCGCTGGCCCTGTCGTTGAGACCGTAGACCACGCGCGCAAACTCCAGCGGCGCCTGTCGCATCAGGGCGGCCAGTCGCAGCTCGTTCGGCAAGGGGTCCAGGTCGTTGGGCAGGGTGTTCATTCGCGCGTTTATGGGCTTTTGGAAAGCATGTTTGACCAAGTTAACACAAGCGGCGCGCGCCGGAACTCCTTCAAGCGGATGACGGCTGCCGCCCGTCCCGCGGCACTGGACATGTGTACAGTTCGCAGGTGCCCGACATCCCTGCCCCGCCAGCGCCAGACGACACGCCCGAACTGACGGTGTCGGTGCGCCGGCTGTGCGCATTCGCCGCCCAGGCGGGCGACCTGGACCTGCGCTTCACGCCCGCGCCCACTGCGCTGGAAGGCATGGCCGGGCATCGGCAGGTGCAATCCCGGCGCGGGAGCGGCTACGAGAGCGAAGTCCCCTTGGCGTGGCACTTCGAGGGCCTGCGCGTGCGCGGCCGAGCCGACGGCTTCGATGCGCAGGCATTGCGGCTGGAAGAAATCAAGACCTGCCGCGGACCGGTCGACTCCATCAAGCCCAACCAGCGGGCGCTGCACCAGGCCCAGGCGCGCGTCTACGCAGCCATGCTGTGCGAGGAGCGCGGGCTGCCTTCGCTGCGGGTGGCCGTGGTCTATTTCGACCTGGGCACCGAAAGCGAAACGGTGCTGGAAGAATCGCTGGATGCGGCCACGCTGCGCGCCCAGCTCGAAGCCATGGCACGCGCCTACCTGCAATGGGCCCGCTCGCAGGCCCGGCGGGCCGAAAGCCTGGTGCGCTCGCTGCACGTACTGCCTTTTCCGCGGCCGGCCTTCCGGGCGGGCCAGCGGGAGCTGTCGCGCCGGATCTATCAAGCAAGCACGGCGCGGCGCTGCCTTCTGGCGCAGGCGCCCACCGGCATCGGCAAGACGCTCGCCTCGCTCTACCCCTTGCTCAAGGCCAAGGCAGGGCATCGGATCGACCGGGTCTTCTTCCTCACCGCCAAGACGCCGGGCCGCACCGTGGCGCTGGAGGCCTTGAAGGAACTGCAGGACAAGGGCGCGGCAGACCTGCGCGTGCTGGAGATCGAGGCGCGGGAGTCGGCTTGCCGCCATCCGGGTGCGGCCTGCCATGGCGAATCGTGTCCGCTGGCGCGCGGCTTCTACGACCGGCTGCCGGCGGCACGGGAAGCCGCCAGCGCAGCTCCCCTGCTCGACCGCACGCGCCTGGCCCGCATCGCAGGCGAACACCAGGTCTGC
>JAFECZ010000473.1 GCA_018241905.1 Pseudomonadota bacterium | reverse complement strand
CCATCTGGCCGGCGTCGGACGCGTCGCCCTTGCGGGCCCGCACCTGCGCGCCGGCCTTTTCCATCTCGGTGCGTGCGGCGTCGAGCGCGTCCTGCTGGACGTCGACCAGCACCAGGTTCATGCCGCGCGCCGCGCCGATGCGCGCGCACTCCAGGCCGAAGCCGGAGCCTGCGCCAGTCAGCACGGCGGTCTTGCCCTTGAAATCCGAAATCATGCGGGTGTCTCCACTTTTCTCAATACGTAGCCGATGCGCGGAAAGTGCACGTGCACCGTGCCGGCGCGCTCGTCATGGCGGCGCAGGCTGAAATGGGTCCGGGTGGCGGCGATGAGCTCGCCCTCGGTCGGCTCGGGCCCGAAGCTTTCGCTGGCCACGGTGACGCGGCTGCCGAGCGCAATGCCGTGGTCGTCCTGGAAGGTGCTGTCGACCAGCAGCGTGTGCGGCTGCGACGCGGCGGCCACCTGGATGGCGCTGGTCGAGTCGAACTTCTCCATCTCGCCATGCCCGAAGGCTGCCATGCGCTCCATCCACTGCAGCACCGCCGGCGTGTGAGCAAGGATGCCCGCCAGCGACGGCGTGCGAATGCGGGTGAACCACAGCGGGTGGTACAGCGAGAAGTCGGCCACCGTGGGTGCATCGCCCATCACGAAGGGCTGGCCTTCGAGCATGTCGGAGATGCGCCGCAAATACGACTTGTAGGCCGCAATGGCGTCCAGCGGCCGCAAGCGCGTCATGTTCACGCTCATGGCCTTGCGGTCTTCGATGAAGGCCTTGCCCAGCTCCGCAGGCCCGCCCCCGAACAGGTCCGCCGCGCCCTTGGGCTGGAAGTTGTAGGCCATGGCGGTCCAGAACAGGGTGCTGTCGGCCCACTGCGCCACGGTGCGCGCCAGCCCCTTGCCCTCTGACGGAAACAGCGCCGGCGCAGGCGCCAGGTGCTCCAGAACGTCGCAGATGAGCGCCGTGTCGCAATAGATGTCGGCGCCGATCTGCAGGACGGGTGTCTTGCGGTAGCCGCCGGTGAGCGCCACCACGTCGGGCTTGGGCTGGATCTGCGGAATGATCACCGACTTCCAGGCCAGCTTCTTGAAGCCCAGAAGGAGGCGGGCTTTCTCGGCAAAGGGCGAGGTCGGGTAGTGATGAAGGATCAGGTCGGCCACTTCGCTTTCCTCCTGGGCGCGTCGGCGCCCGTTGCGGTTTCTAGATCAGCTTGACCAGTTGCTTGCCGAAGTTCTTGCCCTTGAGCAGCCCCAGGAAGGCCTCGGGCGCCGCCTCGATGCCCTGCGCAACGGACTCTCGCGGGCGCAGCTTGCCGGTGGCCACCAGGGTGCCCAGTTCCTTGAGCGCCTCGGGCCAGACTTCCATGTGCTCGCTGACGATGAAGCCTTCGATCTTGATCCGGTTGATGAGCAGCAGCGCCGGGTTGGCCATGGGCAGCGGCTGGCCGTCGTAGCCGGCGATCATGCCGCACAGAGCGATGCGGGCAAAGGCGTTGGCGCGCAGCAGCACGGCGTCGAGGATGTAGCCGCCGACGTTCTCGAAGTAGCCGTCGATGCCCTTGGGGCAGGCTTCCTTGAGCGCCTGGCTCATGCTCTTGGTGTCGGGGTGCTGGCGGTAGTCGATGCAGGCGTCGAAGCCCAGTTCCTCCACCGCGTACTTGCATTTGTCGGGCCCGCCGGCAATGCCCACCACGCGGCAGCCGCGCGCCTTGGCCAGCGCGCCGAAGGCACTGCCCACCGCGCCGGTGGCGGCGGAGATGACCAGCGTCTCGCCCTCCTTGGGCGCGATGATCTTCACCAGCCCGTACCAGGCGGTGACGCCCGGCATGCCCACGGCGCCCAGGTAGTGCGACAGCGGCACGTGGGTGGTGTCGACCTTGCGCAGCACGCCGGGCTGCGATGCGTCGACCACGCTGTATTCCTGCCAGCCGCCAAAGCCCACCACCTTGTCGCCCACGGCGAACTTGGGGTTGCGGCTCTCGACGATCTCGCCGACGGTGCCGCCCTGCATCACCTGGCCCAGGGGCTGCGGCTGCGCGTAGCTCTTGGAATCGTTCATGCGCCCGCGCATGTACGGGTCGAGGCTCAGGTAGTGGTGGCGCACCAGCACCTGGTTGTCCTGGAGTTCGGGGGTCTGTGCGGTGACCAGCTTGAAGTTGCTGGCGACGGCTTCGCCTTCGGGGCGGTTGTCCAGCAGTTGCTGCTTGTTGGCGGGCATGTCTTGTGTCTCCGTTGGAAATCAGTCAGTGGATGGCGGGCGCTGCTCGTTGGCGCTCGATGCGCTGGTGGGCAGGCGCCGCTTGACGTACTTGAAGGTGCCCGTGGCATGTGCGCAGGCATTGCCCTTCTCGTCGTAGATGGTGGCCTCGGTGAAGGCCAGCGTGGCGGTGCGGTGCATCAGCCGGCCCTTGGCCACCAGCGGGCCGACCGAGGGATGCATGAAGCTGGTCTTCATCTCGATGGTGACCACGCCGATATCCGGCGCCACGCTGCGCGCCGCGGCGGCCATGGTCACGTCCAGCAGCGTCATGCAGGCGCCGCCGTGGGTCACGTCGAAGGTGTTCAGGTGCTCCGGCTTGGCGGTGTAGCGCAGCTCGGAGCGCCCGCCTTCGAACTCGGTGATTTCGAAGCCCAGGTGCCGCGCGAACGGAATGCGGCTGGCAAAGGCTTTCAGGTCGGCGTCATTGGCCATACGGATGTTCGCGCCCTTCTTTTCTTCAGGCGCCCAGCACCACGCTCACGCCACCGTCCACCGCCATCCACTGGCCGGTGATGTGCTTACCGGCGTCGCTGGCGTACAGCAGCGTGATGCCCTTCAGGTCTTCGTCGTCGCCCAGGCGGCCCAGCGGTGCGTGGCTGGCCATTTTTTCCTCGCCGATGGACTTGATCAGGCCCGCGGCCATCTTGGTCATGAAGAAACCCGGGCAGATGGCGTTGACGTTGATGCCGTAGCGGCCCCATTCGGCCGCCAGCGTGTGGGTAAAGCCGATCACCGCGCTCTTGGAGGTGTTGTAGGCCAGGGTCTTCATCTCCGGCGGGTTGCCGTTCAGGCCCGCGATCGAGGCGATGTTGATGATGCGGCCCGACTTCTTCGGGATCATGTACTTGTTGGCCACCTGCTGCGACAGGATGAAGTAGCCCCGCACATTGAGGTTCATCACCTTGTCCCAGGCTTCCACCGGGTGGTTTTCTGCCGGGGCGCCCCAGCTGGCGCCGGCGTTGTTCACAAGGATGTCGATGGCGCCCATGCGCTCCATCGTCTCGTCCGCCAGGCGGCGGGTGTCTTCTTCCTTGGCGCAGTCGGCGGCGATCCAGCGTGCGTCGATGCCGGCGGCCTGCAGCTCGGCGGCGGCCTGCTCCAGGTCTTCGGCCTTGCGCGAGCTGAGCATGATCTTCGCGCCCGCCTCGCCCAGCGCATGGGCCATCTGCAGGCCCAGGCCGCGGGAGCCGCCGGTGATGAGCGCGGTCTTGCCGCGTAGGTCGAACAGTTGCTGCACGGTGCGAGTGGTCATGGTGTCGGGTCTCCAGTTCGTTTCAGAGTTTGGTTGGATTCTTCGGGCGGCAAGCGCCGATCAGGTCTTGGGCTTGCCCAGCCGCGAGCGCACGTAGACGAGCACCGCGCCCACGGCGGCCACCACCGCGCCGGGCACGGCCAGCGACCAGCCCAGCGCGGCGCTCTCGCGGCCCGTGACGATGCCCAGGACCACCAGCAGCAGCCCGCCGTAGATGAGCACCCAGATCCACCCTTCCAGCTTGGCGTAGGGCTTGGCGGCCATCAGAAAGCCTCCTCGGGCAGCTCGACGCAGGTGGGATCGCGTCGCTCCACCACATTGAGCCAGGCGCCGATCTTGGGCAGCTCGTAGTTGAAGAAGTAGTCGGCTGCGCCCAGGCGGCCGGCGGTGGCCGGTTGCGCCGCATTGGCGTCCAGCGACAGCGCGCGCTGCGCCACGTCCAGCCACAGCCAGGCCAGCACCACGTGGCCGAAGGCCTGCATGTAGGGCACGGCGTTGGTCAGCGCGTCGCGCGGATTGCCGGTGGACCAGGCGTCGCGCGTGGCCTGCGCCACGCGCCCCAGCGCAGTGCCCAGGGCTTCGGCATGGGCCGCCAGGCGGGGCACGCCCATCGCCTTGCCCATGCTTTCCTGCATGCGCGCGGCCAGCAGCTGCAGG
>JAFECZ010000472.1 GCA_018241905.1 Pseudomonadota bacterium | reverse complement strand
AGGTTGCGGAGCGGTCTTCGCAAAGGGTGACGTTGTCGCTGACCAGATTCGGGGCGTTGGGCTTGATGCCGGCGTCGACGGTGATGTTCTGTTCGCCGGATGCCAGCTTGTAGACGCCGGTAAAGCCCGTGGTGCCGTCGGCGTCGGAATCGATGCCGTCGTTCACGCCCACGTTGGCAGTCGAGAGAAGGCTGCCGTCCGGCGCGACGAACTTCACGATGTATTCCCCGGGAATCAGACCCCGGAAGGCGTAGTTGCCGTCGGCGTCGGTCACCTGCTTGGCCACCAGGTCGCCCACCAGCGCAACGTCCTGGTCGACCAGGCCCGTGGGGCCGAAGCCGGGCACGTTGGCGTGGACCACGGTGTAGATCTCCACGCCGACGCCGGCACGGCCGGTTTCGCCGGCATCCTGCAGGCCGTTGGCGTTCGCATCGTTCCAGACCCGATCGCCCACGGCTGCGAACAAGAAGAAGCCGATGCCGAAATCGGCGTTCTCGCCCGGCTGCAGCACGATCGGATCGGAGACCTGGCTGCTGAGGCTGGCGTCGTAGCCGTCGGGCGTGCGCACGCGCACCTGGAATTCCACGCCGGGCGTCAGGTCGCCAAAGCTGTAGGTGCCGTCGGCGGCGGTGAGCGTGGTGGCGACCACCTGGGCGGTGCCGTTGACCGTGCGCAAGAGCTCGACGGTTGTGCCGCCAATGCCTTGCTCGCCGGGTTCGAGCAGCTCGTCGGCATTCGCGTCGTGCCAGATCGTGCCGCTCAGCGTGCCCGCTTGCGGTGCCAGCGGTACCGTGCCGGCATCGACGGATGTGTTGCTTTCGCCGGAGGCCAGCAGGTAGATGCCCGTGAACCCGGTGCCTTGGTCCGCGTCGGAGTCGGCCGCATCGTTCACGCCCACGTTGGAGGTGGAAAGGACCGTGCCGTCGCTTGCGACGAAGCGGGCGATGTACTCGCCGGGAATCAGGCCGTTGAACGAGTAGCTGCCGTTGGCATCTGTCGTTTGGACCGCGACGAGGTCGCCTGCTCGGGCGATGTCCCCTTCCAGGGCTTGCCCGCCCTCGGGGCCCAAGGCCCCCACGGATTCGTGCACGACCGTGTAGAGCTCGACCCGCACGCCGCCGGCGCCCGATTCGCCTGGGTCCTGCACGCCGTTGGCGTTCGTGTCGTTCCAGACGCGGTCGCCAAGCGTGGCGTACTTGAAGAATCCGATGTCGGTGCCGCTGTTGCTGCCGCTTTGCAGCGTCAGCGGATCCGAGAGCGTGCTGCCGAGCGTGCTGTCATAGCCGGCAGGGCGGGTGATCCTGATCTGGTAGCCGTCGCCCGGCTCCAGGTTGTCGAAACGGTAGTCGCCGGTGGCATCTGTCAGGGTGGTCGCGAGGATCTCGTCCAGCGTGATCTGCCCATCGCCGTTCTTGTCGCGAATCAGCTCGACGGTGGCGCCGGCAATGCCGCCCTCGGTCGCACCCTGCAATTCGTCGGCGTTCAGGTCATGCCACACACGGCCTTGCAGGTTGGCGGGCAGGGCCTGGACGTCGCTCTGGGCGACTGGCTGATCGGCCGCGAGGAGCGTTGCCGGCTCGGCCGGAATATTGGGGAACGAAGCCATACTGATTAATCCCTGATTTCTTGGTAAGTACAAATATTGCAATTCGTTCTAGGAGACGAATATTTGCAATGTGAGGATCCTTCCGGAGGGGCGGCGGGGCTGTGGCCCGCTTCAGTCAAGGGATGCAAAGAGCCCGATCCTTGCTGGCGAAGTCCGAGAGGTGTGCGTCAATTTTAGTAAGAAGGAACTCATTTTCCGATCGCGAGATGGGCATTGCCCATCAGGGAAATGCCGAAAATTTCCCGAAAATTAATTCCGTTCAATTCAAATTAACAATTCGAATTGGTAATTGACAATAGAGATTCAAATATCCCAAGTAACGGAGTAGCCATCGCCATCCATTCCCGGACGGGCGACGCCGCACGGGGGCGCCGTGTCAATGCGAACCTGCAGTGCCTGTGGCAGGCGAGACGCGGCGGTACTGCATGGCTTCCGCCACATGCGCGGACTGCACCGTGGGGCTGGCCGCCATGTCGGCAATGGTCCGGGCCACCTTCAAGGTGCGATGGGTGCTGCGGGCCGACCAGCCGAAGCGGGCCGCCGCCTTCTGCAGCAGGGTGCTCGCCGCCGGTTCCAGCTGAACATGGCGGTCGATTTGCGCACCGGCCAATGCCTGGTTGGCGTGGCCCTGCCGGTCGGTGGCCAGGCGGCGGGCGGATTCGACCCGCTCCCGGACGGCGGCGCTGGGCTCGCTGGCTGGCGCCTCCAGCAGCTCCTGTGCCGAGATGGCGGGGACTTCGATGTGCAGGTCGAGGCGGTCCAGCAGCGGTCCGCTGAGCCGGCCCTGGTAGCGCGCGACCTGGTCCGGCGAACAGCGGCAGGCGTGCAGGCGCGAGCCGTGGTGGCCGCAAGGGCAGGGGTTCATTGCGGCAATCAGCTGGAAGCGCGCGGGAAACTCCGAGCGCCTTGCCGCACGCGCAATCGTGATGTGGCCGGTCTCGAGCGGCTCGCGCAGTGCCTCCAGCGCGGCGCGGGAGAACTCGGGGAATTCGTCCAGGAACAGCACGCCGTGATGGGCCAGCGAGATCTCGCCGGGCCGCGGCGGGGAGCCGCCGCCCACCAGCGCGACGGCGCTGGCGCTGTGATGAGGCGCGGCGGTGGGCCGCTGCATCCAGTCGCCCGGCCGAAAGCGCCCGGCCAGGCTGGCGACCGCGGCGCTTTCGAGCGCCTCCTGGGCCGTCATGGGCGGCAGCAGCCCGGCGAAGCGGTGCGCCAGCATCGATTTGCCCGAGCCCGGCGGCCCCGTCATCAGCAGGCTGTGCCCGCCGGCGGCGGCAATCTCCAGCACGCGCTTGGCCGCGGCATGGCCCTTGACGTCCGACAGGTCGAATTGCGCGGCACGCGCGGCCGACGACGGCGGCGCGGGCTCGATGCGCGACCAGCCGGCCGTGCCTGCCTCGGCACCTTCGGGCAGCGTCCCGCCTTCGGGCAGGCACGCCATCACCACGTCGAGCAAGTGGGAGGCGCCGTACACCTGGGTGCCCGGCACCAGCGCGGCCTCGTGCGCGCTGGCCTGCGGCAGCACCAGCCGCGTCTGCGCGGCGCCGGGCGAGGTGGCGCGGGCCATGGCCATGGCCAGCGAACCGCGCACCGGCCGCAGCTCGCCCGACAGCGACAGCTCGCCGGCGAATTCGTGGCCGGCCAGGCGCTGCGCATCGACCTGCCCGCTGGCCGCCAGGATGCCCATGGCAATGGGCAGGTCGAATCGACCCGAGTCCTTGGGCAGGTCCGCCGGCGCGAGGTTCACGGTGATGCGCTTGTTGTTTGGAAACTCCAGGCCGGCGTTCTGGATGGCACAGCGAACCCGTTCGCGCGCTTCCTTCACTTCCACGTCGGCCAGGCCCACCAGCGTGAAGCTCGGCAGGCCGTTGGCCAGGTGGACTTCCACGGTCACCGGCGCGGCCTCCAGGCCCAGCAGGGCGCGGCTTTGCACGGAAGACAGGCTCACGCGGACCCCATGGAAATTGCTGCCGCCAGCACGGGGGCGACGGAAAAGGCGAAGCCGGCGCGGCGTCGCGCGGCGCGGATCAATGGCACGTGATGACTCCCTGACTGATTTTTTCTATGGCCGGCGCACCGTGCTCATGGCGGCACGGCACCGGAGGTGTGCATGGCCCACCCGGCAGCGAGTGTCGCATTTCGCGAAAGGGGCCAGCAAATGGGCCGAACGGGCTTCATGCACCGCGATGGTCCTCCCCGCCAGCCCAGTGTGGCGCAGCCCTGCACCAAAGCCCGCTTCATGGGCGGCAGCTTCCCCAAGTTGGTGCGTCGACAGGCAGACGCGCCCCTCCCGCGCATCGTTTCCAGTCGCGGCGCCACCCGTCTGCGACCGAAGTGTGAAGGCGCGGACACACTTTGGCACGCTCCCTGCTTTGGAGGGTTTGTCTCACAACCACCACCAAAACCGAGGAGCCCCTGAATGAACCGCAAGTCCGCCCTGGCATTGGCTGCCGCCGCAGCCGCGCTGACCGTCTCGAATACCGCGCTTGCGCAGACGGCAGCAGCACCCGCCGCGGAAGCGTCGCCCGTCACGGCCAACGTCACGCTGACCAGCAACTACAAGTTCCGCGG
>JAFECZ010000471.1 GCA_018241905.1 Pseudomonadota bacterium | reverse complement strand
CTTGAAGGGGCTGGAGGTGCGCGGAACCCATTCGGCGTAGCACTGGCGAATGGTCTGGAATGCCGTCTGGTAGCAACCCATGAGCACGTGCAGGCCGTGCTCCTCGATGCGCCCGGCCACGGCCATGTTGCGTCCGCTGGCGCACTTGCCGCCCAGGCGCCAGCCGAGCGTGTGCACCGTGACTTCGTAGCGGGCCCGCAGGGCTGGCGTGGCGCTCAGCCAGAAGGCAGCCGAAATGCCGCCG
Source organism: Pseudomonadota bacterium (assembly GCA_018241905.1). GTDB lineage: Bacteria > Pseudomonadota > Gammaproteobacteria > Burkholderiales > Burkholderiaceae_C > Variovorax. Next base: position 3,957 of record JAFECZ010000471.1, on the reverse strand, counting down.
GGGCCGCCGCCGAGGACCGCAACCTTGATCCTGGACCCCGGGACAGGGTCACCCACCGCTGCATGCTGCATAGCTGACTCCTCCGCGCGGGAGGGTACATCAGCGGGGGGCGTTTCGGGGCGGTAGCTTGGGCCTTGGCCTATGTCAACAAACCCCGGGTGCGGGCCCAATCGATCCAGTCGACCATTTCGCTGCCCGCGATCTCCAGCGTGGCGTCCGAGCCCATCCGGTCGGGAAACAGGATGAGGTTGTCGCAGGCCCATCTGGCGCATGGCGCGATCAGCCCGTCGCAGCCGAGAAATTCGACGGCTGCGCCGATCTCCTGCGTGCGTGGCATGTTGACGCCTGCGTAGTCGCTTGCTGGAACACCTAGTGCGCTGAGGTCGGCACGAACAAGCCTCAAGGTTCGATGCGCCACGACGCGCAGCCTGTGCAGAGCGATGGGCTTCGTCGGCCGGGGCGTGAGCTGACCCCAGTGGAACGAGATCTCGGCCAGCGCCCCTTCGCGCTCCAGGCTTGTGTAGAGCACGCCAGTGCCGTCGCGCTGCATCCAGCGGCCGCCGCTGTACGAGCTGGCCAGCGGATCGAGAGTCTGTCGCGTGCCCCGGAAGGCCTCGCCGTCGAAGGTTTCTTTGGGAAACGCGTCGAGCCTGTCCAACAAGTCGGGGTCGTGGATCATCCAGCTGCGCAGGGCCCTACTTACAGGTGAACGCCATCGAGCAGTTGGTTCACCGTGGCCAGGACTTCGTCGACGCGGCCTTGCTGGATCAACTCGGCCGGCACTTGGTCATTCAGAAGACGCTGACGCGCGAAGAGCCAAAGCCGCGCGTCGTGCGGCTCGTAGATATCGGCGAGCTTGTCGATCACGAACTCCAGTTCGAGCAGTTGCTTCTCGGTGCTGGCGTGCGGCAACGCCTTGCCGTTGTTCCACCGGGAAACGGTCTCGGGCCTGACGTTCAGGACGTTGGCCACATCGGATGAGCGCATGGCGCCCTTGCTTTGGATGGCTTCCAGGCGGCGTGCAATTGCGTTGCTCACGGCATGCCTCCGTAGGAGAAGAAAGTCTGTCAATGATAGCGCTTTTGATTGCGCTATCAGATGACATAAATATTGACATTGTGAGCGCGAAATCAATTGAGGTAGGAGCGCGTGGGAATCGAGCGCCGCCGACGCGGCACCGGCAGTTCAGCCCAGCTCGACCAGCACCGGCTGGTGGTCCGACACCTGCGTGGCGCCGTCCACCTCGATGCGGCGCAGGTGCAGCGCGAGGCCATCGCTGACGAAGACGAAATCACAGGCGATCGGGTCCGGCCCGTAGCGCCGGTCGAACAGCCGGAAGGTGGGCGCATGCGGCCGGGCGCTGCCGTGCACGGCGGGCCATGCATCGCACAACTGCTGCCGCGATCCATCGGCAAGCGCGAAGGGCTGCAGCAGCGCGGCGTAGGCCGCGTCGGTGACAGGCATGTTGAAGTCGCCGCACAAGATGGCCTGGGCCGTGTGAAGCTTGTGCTGGAAAGGCGTGCCGGCGTCCTCGGGTTCCGGCTTGGGCGGCGATGCCGCATGGGCGCAGGCTTCCATGTGCAGGCTGCGAAGCCCCTCGGCCTGGGCCGAGCGCTGCGCCTGCGAGTAGTACTCCAGGTGCGTGGTCATCACCCGCAGCGCGCCCAGTTCCGGGCTGTGCACCGTCACGCTGGTGCACATGCGCGGCATGCTGCCCACGCTCGGGTCTGCGGGCCACGGCAGCAGGTGGTGCTGCACGCGGGCCACGGGCAGCCGCGTTGCGATCAGGTTGCCGAAGCGCTGCGCGCGGCCGGTGCCGTCGAACTCGTGCACGGCCGGGCCGAAGAAGAGCTGGAAGCCCGGCAACAGCGCGGCCAGCTCGGCCGGCTGGTCGCCCGGCGCGCCCGACATGGCGTCGAAGCCCTGCGCGATCTCCTGCAGGCACAGCACGTCGAAGTCGGCCATGCTGCGCGCATGCTCCACGATGCGCCGGGGGCTGACGATGCCGTCGAGCCCGCGGCACCACTGGGTGTTCCAGGTGATGAGTTTCATTTGATGCCCGCCCGCATGAAGCTTTGAACGAACTGCCGCTGAAAGAGCAGGAAGGCCACCAGCAGCGGCGCCGAGGTCATGACCGTGGCGGCCGTGATGATCGACCAGTCCACGCCCTGGTCGACCGACGAGAACACCTGCAGCCCCACGGTGAGCGGCCGCGCGTTCTGGCTGTTGGTGACGATGAGCGGCCACAGGAAGTTGTTCCAGTGAAAGCTCACCGACACCAGCGCGAAGGCGGTGTAGACAGGCCGGGCCAGCGGCACGTACACGCGCCACAGCACCTGCATGGCGCTGGCGCCTTCCACCCGCGCGGCCTCGTCCAGCTCCTTGGGAATGCCCATGAAGGTCTGGCGCAACAGGAAGATGGCGAAGGCCGAGGCGAAGTAGGGCAGGCCGATGGCCAGCAGCGTGTCGACCAGGCCCAGGCGCGCCATGGTCTTGTAGTTCTCCACCACCAGGATGTCCGGCATGATCATCAGCTGCACCAGCACGAGGCCAAAGGCGATGTTGCGCCCCGGGAAGCTGTAGCGCGCAAAGGCGTAGGCCGCCAGGGTGCCCAGCAGCAGTTGTACCGCCAGGATCATCACCACCAGCACGGTGGTGTTGAAGAAGTAGCGCGCAAAGGGCGCAGCCGCCCAGGCCCGGCTGAAGTTGTCGAGCGTCAGCGGCGCCGTGAGGTCGAAGCGGGTGGAGAACTCGGCCGGGTGGAAGGCGGTCCAGAAGGCGTAGACCAGCGGCAGGATCCACATCAGGGCGAGCAGCCAGGCCGCCAGCGTGTCGAGCCAGGTCGGCTCGTTGTAGACCAGGCGCTGCGGTGCGCTTGCTGCTGCAGCCGTCATTTGTAGTGCACCCGCTTGTCCAGCACGAAGAACTGGAAGAGGGCAATGCCCGCCAGCACCACCACCAGCACCACCGTGATGGCCGAGGCATAGGCCGTGTCCCAGAAGCTGAAGCCCACCTCGTACAGGTGGTAGAGCAGCAGGATCGATGCGTTGTCCGGCCCGCCGCGCGTGAGCACGAACAGGTGGTCGACCATGCGGAAGGCATTGATGCAGGCGTTGACCAGAACGAACAGCGTGGTGGGCATCAGCAAGGGCCACTGCACCCGGCGGAAGAAGTACCAGCGCGATGCGCCTTCGATGGCTGCGGCCTCGCGCAGGCTGGGGTTGAGCGTCTGCAGCGCGGCCAGGTAGAAGATCATGAAGAAGCCGGCCTCCTTCCACACGGCCACCAGCGTGACCGCGCCCAGGGCGGTGGAAGGACTGCCCAGCCAGTTGTGCGAGGGCAGGCCCAGCGCGCCGGTGATCTGCTCCAACAGCCCGTATTGAGGCGTGTAGAAGAACAGCCAGATGTTGGCCACCGCGATCATCGGCAGCACGGTGGGTGTGAAGTAGGCCATGCGCAGGAAGGCCCGGCCCGCGATGCGTTCGTTGACCCACAGCGCCATGACCAGCGCCAGGCCGATGGAGGCCGGAATGGTGGCGCAGGCAAAGATGAGGTTGTTGCGCACCGCCTTCCAGAACACCGGGTCGGCCGACATCACCTGGTAGTTCTCCAGCCCCACCCACACCCCGGGGCGCGAGCCCTTGGGCGTGGAGTAGAAGCTGTCGACGAAGGTCGAGACCGCCGGCCAGTGCGTGAAGGCCACCAGCAGCACCAGCGCCGGCAGCAGCATCAGCCAGGCGTGAATGCTCCGTTGCTGCATTACCTGCCGACGGCAATCACTTGTAGCCGCGCAGGATGCGGTCGGCCTCCGCCTGTGCGTCCTTCATGGCCTGCGCAGGCGTCTTGCTACCGGTCAGGGCAGCCTGCAGCCCGTCGTTGAGCGCCTTGGTCACGCGCTGGTTGTCGTGCGTGGAGAACTCGGCCACCGACACGGGCAGCTGGTCGCGCGCCACCAGG
>JAFECZ010000470.1 GCA_018241905.1 Pseudomonadota bacterium | reverse complement strand
CGGCTTTGCCGCCGTCGAATATCTCTTTCCCTACGCCTACGAAGCGCGCGAACTCAAGGCGCGGCTCGAAGCCAACGGCCTGCAGCAGGTGCTGTTCAACGCCCCGCCCGGCAACTGGGACGGCGGCGAGCGCGGCCTGGCCTGCCTGCCCGGGCGCGAGGCGGAATTCCGCGAGGGCGTGAAGAAGGCCGTCGACTACGCACAGGCGCTGGCTTGCCCGCGCATCCACGTCATGGCCGGCCTGCTGCCCGAGGGGACGGAGCGCGAGGCGCTGCAACCCGGCTACGTGGCCAACCTGCAGTGGGCCGCGGCCGAAGCCGCCAGGGCCGGGCTCGACGTGCTGGTGGAGCCCATCAACACGCGCGACATCCCGGGCTTCTTCCTCAACCGGCAGGACCATGCGCACGAAATCGCGCTTGCCGTGGGCGCACCCAACATCAAGGTGCAGATGGACCTGTACCACTGCCAGATCGTCGAGGGCGACGTGGCGATGAAGATCCGCAAGTACCTGCCCACCGGGCGCGTGGGCCACTTCCAGATCGCGGGCGTGCCCCAGCGCTTCGAGCCGAGCGTGGGCGAGCTCAACCACGACTACCTGTTCGAGGTGATCGACGAGGTGTCTGCCGCCTGCGGCTGGCAGGGCTGGGTCGGCTGCGAATACAAGCCGGCGCGCGGCGCGGTGAAGAACGGCACCTCCGACGGCCTGGGCTGGCTGCGCAAGTTGCAGGGGCAAGCGGCGGCATGAAGCTGCAGTCGCTGCACATTCCGCGCGGCCTGCGCGCAGAGGGGCTGGGCGCGGGCGAGGTCTTCGACATCACGCTGGACGACGCCCGCGTGGCCTCGGTGGTGCCCGCGCGTGACACGGTGGCGCGCGGCACGCTCGTCAGCTGCCCCGTCGATGCGCATGTGCACATCGACAAGAACTACTCGGTGCGCGAGGTCGGCCCCGCCCGCGGCAACCTGTTTGCCGCCATCGAGCGCATGGAAGAGCGGCGCGCGCAGTGGAGCGTCGAGCACATCGCGCAGCGCATGGAGCGTGCCGCGCAGCAGGCCTGGCGCTTGGGCACGCGCGCCCTGCGCACCCATCTGGACTGGACGTCGCCCGAGGCGCCGCGCTCGCTGCTGGCCTTCGAGCAATTGCGCGAGCGCTGGCGCGGCCGGCTCGAGCTGCAGTTTGTCTCGCTCACCCCGCTGGACGTGTTCGCCGACGCCGATGCCGGCCGGCGCATTGCACGGGCGGTGCGCCAATCGGGCGGCGTGCTGGGCGCCTTCGTCTATCGCAACGAGGGCCTGGTGCACAAGCTGGGCCGGGTGTTCGACCTGGCGCAGGAGCACGGCCTGGCGCTGGACTTCCACGTGGACGAAGGGCTGGATGCCGATGCCACCGGCCTGCGCGCCATTGCTCAGCTGACCATCGCCCGCGGCAGCTCGCGCCGGCCGCGCGTGGTGTGCGGCCACGCCTGCTCGCTGTCGGTGCAGCCGGCGGCGCAGGCGCAGGACACGCTGGCCCTGTGCGCCCAGGCCGGGGTGCACCTGGTGGCGCTGCCCACCACCAACCTGTACCTGCAAGGCGAGTGGGACGCAACGCCCGTGCCGCGCGGCATCACCCGCCTGCGCGAAGCGGCCGGCGCAGGCCTGCGCCCGGTGCTGGCCACCGACAACGTGCAGGACGCCTTCTACCCCTACGGCAGCTATGACCTGCTGGAGACCTTCGGCCTGGGCGTGCAGATGGCGCACCTGGCGCCGGCCGGCGACTGGCTGGGCGCCATCACCACCCACGCCGCCGCGGCGCTGGGGCTTGCCTGGGACGGCCGCATCGGCCCCGGCTGCCCCGCCGACCTGGTGGTGCTCGCAGCCCGCGACGAATACGAACTGCTGGACCGGGAAGGCCGCGCGCGCACCGTGATCCGGGCCGGCCGCGTCCTGGAACAACAAGAAAAGGAACAAGAGCAATGAGCAGCATGGGCCAACCCATGGCCAACTATGCCGCGGCCAAGCGCATTGGCGACTTCGTCTTCATGAGCGGCGTGGTGGCGGTCGACCCGGCCACGCGCCGCGCGGTATCCAGCTACGACGTGCTGCCCGACGCCGCCCGCGGCGCACTGCAGGGCCTGGGCTACTGCACCGGCCAGATGTCGGTGGACGTGTTCGAGGCGCCCATCGTGGCCCAGAGCTGGTACGTGCTCGAGCGCATCCGCGCCCTGGCTGCCGAGCACGGCGGCACCATGGAAGACGTGGTGAAGCTGGTGCAGTACTTCCGCCGGCTGGAGCACTACGCGCCCTACAACCGGGTGCGCGGCCTGTTCTATCCTGGCACGCCGCCGGTGAGCACGGTGGTGGAGGTGTCGCGCTTCCTGCCGGGCGACGAGGTGCTGGTGGAAGTCGAGGCGACCATGTACCTGCCGCCCCGGCAGGCCTGAGTTCTCCTCGGCACAGCATGTCCGGCGCCAACACCCCGAGCTGCGACGTGCTGGTGATCGGTGCCGGCCCCGCCGGCAGCGCCTGCGCCCAGATGCTGGCCCGCGCCGGCCTGGACGTGCTCCTGTGCGACCGGCACGAGTTTCCGCGCGACAAGGTCTGTGGCGACGGCCTCATTCCCGACGCGCACCGCGCACTGGCCCGCCTGGGGCTGGCCGACGCCGTGCTGGCGCGCGCCGCCCGCACCGGCCGGCTCGACTGCTTTGCCCCGCGCGGCGGCAGGCTGGCCGTGCCGGCGCAACTGGCCGTGCTGCCGCGCCGCGAACTCGACGAAATGCTGCGCCAGGCCGCGATGGCCGCCGGCGCCCGCTGGCAGGCGCCGCTGCGGCTGGAGGCCCTGCTGGAAGGCGCCGACGGCCGGGTGCGCGGCGCCCGCCTGCGCGAAAAGGGCGAGGCGGTGCGCGACGTGCGGGCGCGCTGGACGGTGCTGGCCACCGGCGCCGACGCCGGGTCGCTGGAAGCCGCCGGCATGTGCGAGCGCCGCGCCCCCAGCGGAATGGCGCTGCGCGGCTACGCCCACCGCTCCGACATGGCGGCGCAGATCGGCGGGCTGCAGGTGGTGTGGCACAAGGCCTTGCGCGGCGGCTACGGCTGGATCTTTCCGGCCGGCGGCGGGCGCTTCAACATCGGCGTGGGCTACCTGCACCGCCAGGGTCGCGAGCGCGACCGCCAGGGTGCGCCCAACCTGCGCGAACTGCTGGCCACCTTCGGCAAGGTGCACGAACCCGCGCGGGCCCTGTTGCAGGACGGCGCCGCCCCGCTGGACCAGCTCAAGGGCGCGCCGCTTCGCTGCTCGCTGGGCGGTGCCCGCAAGTCGCGCCCCGGCCTGCTGGTGGTGGGCGAGGCAGCGGGCAGCACCTACCTTTTCACCGGCGAAGGCATCGGAAAGGCCATGGAAAGCGGCATGGCGGCGGCGCAGGCCATCGTCCAGGCGGGCAGCGCTGCTGGAGGCGATGCCGAAGTGCGCGCCGCCTACGAAGCCGAACTGGCGTTGCTCAAGCCCCGCTTTGCCGCCTACGAAGTGGCGAACCGCTTCAACGAATACCCCTGGATGGTCGACCTGGTGGCGTGGCGTGCGCGGCGCAGCCCGGCCCTGCTGGCGCGCCTGGCCGGCGTGCTCGACGAAACCCAGGACCCGAGCGCCTTCGTCAGCGCCCCGGGCCTGTTGCGCCTTCTGCTGCAGATGCGCTGACGCCAGGGGCTTGGCCGGCCGGCTTGCAAGCGCTCCGATGCTGGCCTATAAGTAGCAGCGGCAGTTTCCTTTGCCGGCTCCTTGAATGCAAAAGGAGCAAAAAAAGGAGGGCGCATGAAGCGACGCATCTACTGGCTCATGCCGCACCTGGCGAGCGCCAGGTGGGTCATGCAAGACCTGTTCGAGGCAGGCGTGGATAGTGCGTGCATTCACTTTGCCGCTGCCGAAGGCGCCGACCTGACCGGCCTGCACGAAGCCAACATCTGGCAAACCTCCGACGTGGTGCGCGCGGCCAAGAACGGCCTGCTCATCGGCTGCGCGCTCGGCGCCTTCGTGGGCCTGGTGGCCGCCGCGCTGTACCCGCTGGTGGAAGACGACATCACCTGGGAGCTGAGCGCCATGCTGGCGCTCATGGGCGGCATCATGGGTGCGTGGTCGGCCAGCCTGGTGGGCATTTCCATTCCCAGCCAGCGGCTGGAGCGCTTTGCCGGCGCACTGGCCGCCGGGCGGATCCTGCTGATGGTGGACCTGCCG
>JAFECZ010000046.1 GCA_018241905.1 Pseudomonadota bacterium | reverse complement strand
TGGCCGCGGCCGTGAGGCCTGCGCCCGATTGCACGCGCACCGCATGACCCAGCGCAACGAGTTTCTTGGCCGTCTCGGGGGTCACGGCCACACGGGTTTCGCCTGGCGCAGTTTCGGCCGGCACGCCTATGAGCATGGAGGGTTCCTTGGATAGGATGAGACGAGACGAAACCCGCCGCTCACGCGGCGGGTCGTGCGTCGATTCAATGGTCGCCTCTAGCCGGCGACGCGGGTCACTCAGGCGGTCGCGCCAACCTGATAGAGCTCAACCCTCATTCCGTCGGGATCGGTCACGTAGATCGTCAGGCCATAGGGCCCGTCGTGCAGATCCTGCTGGAACTCGACATCGGCTTTTTTCAGCCGCTCCCGCAGAGCTCGAACATCGTTGACCTCGAAAGCCATGTGATCGATCTGCCGGTGCGCGGGCGCGCGCCCACCGACGATCGCGATGCCCTGGTGAAAGGCGGTGAACGGCCGGCCGTCGGCCAGCGGCTTCGCGGGACGAATAGTGAAGCCGAGCTGGTCCACGTAGAAAGACGTGGAGCGCTCCACGTCCTGCACCATCAGCAGCATGTGGCCATAGCCGAGCGTGCGGGGCGCGGATTTTGCAACGACCCAGTCGCGCATCTCCTTCGAGTCAGACACCTCGCAGAAGTATTGCTTCCAGACCTGCTTGGCCGTTTCTTCCCACTCTCCGTTGACGCCGGAAATGCAGTCATTCAACGCGACGACGTCGTAGTCGCGCAGGTAGGCCTCGCGAATGCTGGTCTCGACACAGGCATTCGTGGTGGTTCCAGCCACGAACAGCGTCCGGGTGCCCAGCATCTTCAACATCATCTCGAGGCGAGTCTCGTAGAAGGCGCCGAAGCGGTGCTTGCGAATGACGTAGGAAGGATTGAACTCGGCCAGCGACTTCAACTCGTCAACGATCTCCTCGTCCCAGCTGCCGGCGAGGGCGGAGACCTGCTTGCGCCGCGACGTGTGGCCGGCGAGCTTCTTGCGCGCGCGGCTTGCATCTACCGCAAAGTGTTCCTGCACGGTCCAGATGACTGGAATGCCAGCCGCCTGGCAACGCGGAATCAGTTCCGCGAGTGCTGGCACGATTGACGAAAGACGCTTCGTATTGACGCCGGAGATGCCGAGCGTTCCCTTGTCATGGATGAAGGCGTTCTGCAGGTCAATGACCAGCAGGGCCGAGGTGCGGGGATCGAGGTCGTCGAGGTTCATCATTTCTCCTTCATATCGATGCCGAGCACGCCATTGCGTCCCCAGCTGTCCTTGGGCGTGTCGTGGATCACGACGTGGAGGTGGTCCGGCTTGCAGCCTGCGTGGTCGACCATGGCCTGCGTGATGGCCTTGACCAGGTTTCGCTTCTGGTCGACCGTTCGACCCTCCCACATTTCCACGATGACGAATGGCATGTCAGTGCTCCTTAGATTGAATTCCCGCCCAACGAGGGACGGGGGGCGAGAAGCCCGTGACGAAATCGTTGCCCGCACGGTCTTCGCCGCGCACGAGCCACAGCGGCCGGGCGGCATGATTGATAAGTGGCTGCTCTTCCATCGCGACCCAATTGGCCAGCGCGCGCGCCTCGCGAAGGAAGTGGCTGGTCGCGGGCATGTATCGGATCACATAGAGGGGCTCGCGCGGATCGAGCGGCGGCAGTCCGGATGGAACGCTTTTCAGCTCAAGGCAGGTCACCGCCTGCTCGTGCCCCGGCACTACCAGCACCACAGCACCTGACAGCGGCATGACTGGCCAGTAGCGTCCTTCGCGGCCTTCCCGTACGAATCGCAGGTACGAGGCCGCTTCCAGATGCAGTTCCGAATCCCACAGAACGATGTCCGGGCCGATCAGGGACTGCACGCGATCCACGATGCCCGGGTCTTCGCACAAGTCCAGGAAGCGCCAGGCATCCGTGAGTGCGGCTGCATGGCCCCAGGGATTGTGCAGACCCGACAGCCGTTCCAGCCGTGGACGGGGCTGGAGCCCTGCGAGCACCCGCACTGCCTCGCCCAGGTCTTCGATGCGCTGGCCGGTGCTCCGGAAACGAGGTGCCACCCCGCCGGTCGCCGCTTCGCGAAGTCCGGTCTCCATGGTCACGAGGGCCTGGAAAGGCAACGCCCACGGCCAAAGAGACTTTCGTCGATCTTGCCGTTCTCGTAGACGACTGCGCCTCGTGACACCGTGAGCACCGGCCATCCCTTGAGCTTCCAGCCTTCGTAGATGCAAGTGCCCTTGCCGGTGTGCTTGACGGTGCGCTCCTCATCGAGGTCGACGAGGACAAGGTCGGCGTCGAAACCGACCTCGATGTTGCCCTTGCGTGGCCACAGGCCGAAGCGGCGCGCGGGATTGGCCGAGTTGAGCTGGACCAACCGCGACAGGGGCAAGCCGCGCTGGTGCACGCCGAAATGCAACATCAGCGACAGTTCCCAAGGGAAGGACACCACGCCGGGCAGCTCGGACCAGAGGTCCTCGAGCTTCTTCGGCAGGAAGGGGACGTGATCGGTGCCGAGGCTGTAGACCGAACCGTTCATCACGCCGCGCCACAAGCCCTCCTGCTCTTCCTTGTCACGCAGCGGCGGCGAAATCTTGGCCCGCATGTCAAGGTCGCTGTCATAGGCCGTGCGCGTCAGGTAGTGCTGGCAGGTTTCGACGGTGACATGCACGCCGCGCGCCTGCGCCTCAGCCGCCAACACCGGACCCATCCCCACAGACGTGTGGACGAGGTGCAGTGAGCAGCCCGTCCGCTCCGCCAGGAAGATCATGCGGCGGATGGTCTCGACCTCACAGAATGCCGGACGGGATTCCGTGTAGGCCCCGAGATCCTGCCGCCCCGTAGCCTTGATCTCGTTCTTCATCCATGAGGCGATCTGCGTGTTCTCGCAGTGAACATTGATGAGCGCGCCAGGGATCTTGGCCAGGATGCGCATCGCTGCATACACCCATCCATCGGTCGCCGGGACGATGCCGATCGGGTTGTCAGGCTCATAGCCGAAATAGCACTTGAACGAACGCACGCCGGTCTTCTGAACGATCTCCGGAATCTCGGCGATGTGCTCCTCTCGCTGGATGCCGAAGTGGAAGCCGAAATCGATGATCGAGTTCTCTTCACCGAGCGCCTTGCGCTCCTCGTAGAACGGCAGATACGACGGCTTGAGGTTGCGGATGTAGAGGAGCGCGGTGGTCACGCCGCCTGATGCCGCCGCCGCCGTCTCGGTACGCATGTCTTCCGCATACGGGTACTTGACCCCCAGGTGGCAATGCGGGTCGATCACGCCGGGCATCAGCACGCGGCCGCCGGCGTCGATCTCGCGATGACCTCTTGGCAAGGCGCTATCGGCGCCGGTCAGGATGATCTTGCCGTCCTTGACGGCGACACCGCCATGGAACTCTCCGTCGTGGCGAACCACACGTGCGTTGCGAATCACCAGATCGGCACTCATTTGATCTCCTTCAGGATGTTGTCGATGCGGCGACGCACGCCGCTCCATTGGCTCCGGCCGACGGTGATGGGCGCGCGCGCTCCGAGACCGCGGGCCCAGACGAATTTGAGCCCGAGTTCCTGTGCGGCGTCGCGGTCGATGCCGCCTGGTGGTGCGGCGAGGTCCACGAGCAGAGCATGCTTGGGTAGGGTCTGGAGCAAGTCGCGCCCGAGCACTCGCGCGGGCACGCTCGCAATGACGATGTCCGTACCTGGAAGTACCCGGGCCAGGTCGGACAGTTCAAGCGATTCGGCACCCGCTGCGTACGCCGCCGCACGTTGCACAGGGTTACGCGCGGCCACGTGCACATGCGCGCCCAGCGCAAGCAACGTGTGTGTGACCAGCGACCCGATCGTTCCCTGCCCCACCAGGCAGATCTTCGCCTTGTGGAGCGTGATGTCGGTGTTCTCGATCAGAACCTTGAGCATGCCTTCGACGATCGCCGGGCCGCGCAGGAGCATCAGATCCTCGTCCCACTCGTACTCGTGCAGGTTGATGCCGAGTGCTTCGCAATGAGCCTTGAGCTTGGGGTCCGCCCATCCCAGGATGATGTGCGCCGGGAGACGCATGCCGGCCAGCATCTGGCCGTCCGGGATGATGCGTTCCGCGCACTGCGGCGCGAAGAGCGCTCCATCCGGTGCGATACCCGGGATTGGGAAGAGCGCAATGTCGGCCCCTTCCAGCGCCTCACGCGCGCTTGCTACCCGGTGCGCGCCAGGGATCCCCTCATCGGGCCACGGGAATCCGTAGACACGTACCTGGGCTCCAGCCGCAACCGCACACCGGGCGATCTCCTGTTCGCGACGATCCCCGCCCACGATCGCAATGACAACTTGGTCCCAGTTCATGACTGCCTCACACGTTGAAGAAGTTCGGATTTCGACAGGCCTGCAATGCCCATCGCCTCGGCGGTTCGTCCACCTTGGCTGTAGTCGACGCCCACCAGGGCCTGTGCGAGCGTGAAGAGCGAGCGCGCGACGGGTGTGGCCACACCAGCAATCCCGGCGAGCTCAAGGAAAGGAAGGAGACCGTGGCCAAAGTCCTCCCGGTAGTACCTGTGCTGCAGCGAGTCTGGGCCCTTGATGCGCTGGTTGGCCTCGCCGCCCGCGATGGCCGCCACGAAGTCCTGCGTGTCCGTGACTGACGATTCCACGGTCCCGATCAGCTTCATCTCTTCGACCAGATTCGGCAGACGATGGCCAAAGGCCGCGGCCACGGCCAATCGCTCGTCGTCGAGCGCGCGCATGGTGCGCGCGACCCCGGGCGTCATGGCCTGGACGTAAAAGGTGAAGTCGCCGTGCGTCGCCTCCACCCAGGCCGCAGCGAGGACCGCCCCCGGCGGATGCAACACGAGGTTGGCGTTGGCAAGCGCCGAAGCCAAGACATCGCCCACGGGTGTGGCGCCCGGGAACAGCGCGCACGCCGCGGACAGTGCTGCCTCGCCACCAGGGAGTGCCGCTGCCCGCACCTGGCGCGCTCGACCTGTCACGGTCACGGCGTCGAGCTGGTACTTGCGCGCGACGTACGTCAGGGTAGAAAACTCGGCGATCGGCGGCAGATCGGTGCGCACGCTTCGATACGCATGAGCGAAATCCAGCGCGCCGCCGGTGTGCCCCGGATTCAGCACAACTGGACGGTTCGCTGGCCAGCGAGCAGCGGCGAGCGCGCGCGCGACCGGCCCATGCGAGAAGGTCGGCAGTGTCACAACCGCCGCATCGGCACCCCTGATGGCTTCCGCGAGGTCGGCGGTGATCAATGCAGGTCGAGCAACGCCTTCTCCCAGCACACCTTCGTAGCGCACGCCGCCGAGTTGCTGGAAGGGAGCAAGCGTTTCTGGCGAGCGATTCCAGAGCACAACCTCGTGCCCGGCCAGCGTGAGTTCGGCCACGGCCGCGGCCCCACCGGCACCGGCGCCCAAGATGGATACTTTCATTCTTGCCTCTGTCTGGTCAGTGCGCGACGAGCACGCCCTTGGCTTCGAACATCTCGCGTACCTGGCGCACGTAGTGCTGGAAGGCGGGGTCCTCATGGATACCGCTCCAACGCCTCGGCCTCGGGATGTCTATGGCGAGGTCCAGGTCCACGCGGCCGGGCCGGGGCGACATGACGATGACCCGATCGGCGAGGAATACGGCTTCGTCGATGCCATGTGTGATGAAAAGCACCGTGTTGCGCAGACGGGTCCACATGGTCTGCAGATCCATGATCATCTGCTCACGTGTCAGCGCGTCGAGCGCGCCGAAAGGCTCGTCCATCAAGAGCAGCCCCGGCTCCTGGATCAAGGCACGGCAGATTGCCACGCGTTGACGCATGCCGCCCGACAGCTCGGAGGGGAACTTGTCGGCGAATCCCTTGAGTCCCACCTGCGCCAGCAGATCGCGCGCCCGGTCGGCGTAGGCCTTGCGATCCAGGCCCTTGATCTCGATAGGCAGCAGGATGTTGTCGAGAATGCTGCGCCAATAGAGCAGCAGGTCGGACTGGAAGACGACGCCAGCTTTCGGGTGTGGCTTGACGACGATGTCGCCGTCGATTCCCAGGCGCCCGGAACTCACCGGTGTCAAACCCGCCAGGAGCGACAGCAATGTGCTCTTGCCGCAGCCGCTGGGGCCGACGATGGCGACAAAACTGCCCGGTTTGATGTCGAGGTCGACCCGGTCGAGCGCGAGTACGTCATCGCCCGCGCGTACCTCGTAGGCCTTGGAGACGCCTTCGATCGTGACGGCGGCTGCGCTACTCATCGCGTCGACTCCCGGCGCCGGCTCGCACGGCGCGTTCCTTCACATAGTTCAGGTTCATGGCGGATTCCCATCATTTGGCGCTTTCGCGGTGAAACGAAACCCTGCTCTCGACGAGCGCAAGGACGAAATAGAGCAGCACGCCGATCAAAGAGATCGTGACGACGGTTGCGAAATTCAGCGTGGTATCGAACTGGGAGTTCGCCTGGAGTTGCAGGTAGCCGAGACCACGTTCGGCGGCGATGTACTCGCCGATGATGGCGCCGATGACGGCCAGCGAGATCGCGACCTTGAGGCCTCCGAAGATGCTCGGCAGCGCCGCCGGCAAGCGAACCTTGAAGAAGGTCTGGGCCTCGGTTGCACCCATGGAGCGGACCATGTTGACGAGGCCTTTGTCGAGCGACTGCAAGCCCACCACCGTCGAGATCACGATGGGAAAGAACGAAATCAGGAACGCCAGGCTGATCTTCGGCGCCCAGCCGTAGCCGAGGTAAAGGACGAGCAGCGGTGCGAGCGCGATTTTCGGTACCGTCTGCAGCGCAACGAGAAGCGGATACACCGCGCGTTCGAAGACCTTCGAATAGAAGATCGCCAGCGCCAGCGGAATACCGACGATCACGCCTGAGAGGAAGCCACCCAACACTTCGAGCAGGGTGATGTACGAATGCGTCGCGAGAAGGTTGAAGTCGGTCACCATTCGCTTCGCGATTGCGATTGGCGTCGGCAACACGAACTCCGACAGGCCTGACAGGGGCACGGCGAGCTGCCAAAGCACGAGCACGCCGATCGCGAGCAGCACGGAGGCATAGCGCTCCACAAGTCTGATCCGCGGCGGCTTCTTCTTCGGGCTTCTCGATACGGGCATTGCGACGATTCCGGGGTGTTTGAGTTCAGTCATGGATCACCTTGAGCTACGGCTGGGTCAGCAGGTCATTCGTATAGAAGGTCTCGGTGGGCTTTGGCGTGCCGATCGCTTCGTCGGTCTTCAGGAGCTCCAGCGCCTGCGCGATCGTCTGCGGGTCCGTCCACCCGAGCGGCTTGCCGGGCGGTGCTTCGATCGCTTCCATCGTCGCTCGCACCTGTGCTTCGACCACCTCCGGCGCCGGCCCGCCCTTCCAGGCCTTGGAAATCGCGGAGGTCGCGGCCTTCGGATCCTTCCTGGTGGCCTCGATGCCCTGGTTCACCGCCGCGAGATAGCGCTTGAGCACATCTGGCTTCTTGGCAATCGCGGCGTTGCTCGATACCGCGGCCAGGCCGGGGATCGCCAGGCCGGTCTGCGCGAGGTCGAGCGTCGGGAATTTCGTACCGATGCGCGCCTCAATGACCGGAAGGTCGTTGTTCCTGTAGACGCTGACGACGTCGACCTGCTTCTGCAGGAATTGCGGCACGCGCGATTGAGCGTCCATCTGGACCTTCTTCACCTTGGTGCAATCGATCTGGTTGACGGCGCAGAAGACCGCCAGATAGGAGGTTCCGGTCTCACCGACGGAGTGCGCGACCGTCTTGCCTTCGAGATCCTTGGGCTTGAGCACCGGCTTGTCCGGCTGCGAGATCAGCACCACAGGCGTCTTTGGTTGATAGAGAGCAATGATCTTGACGGGCATGCCCTTCTGGATCGCGGACACCGCAAAGATGGCAGGCATCACCACGACGTCCTCCTGGCCCTGCAGCAGTGCGCCCAGCGCGGCGGGTGCGCCAGCGCCCTCGCCCATCCGGACTTCGAGCTTGTTGGCCGCATACATCCCCTGTTCCTGGGCCAGGTACAGATGGGCGTACTCGCCCTTGAGTTTCCAGCTGAAGCGCACGTTGACATCGTCCGCCGCCCAGGCTGCGGAGGTCAGCGCAAACGCTGCCGCGACAGCTGTCGCTCGTATGCCGAAAGTCAATGAAATGGCCGAATAATGGAAGCGCATGAAATACCTGCCATGTGGTTGGGTGAATGAACCGGGGCCGAAACTTGCGTGGGCGGCTGGCCGGGACTAGGGTTGACGATCTCGCATCTGTTTTCTGTGTTTTGCTCTATTGATCACGAAGTGTGATCACACCTATAATCGCCAACAACCGGGTTAACCCGCACTCCACGCAAAGCACACATTCCCAGAGGGAGCACCATGGAAAAGATTGCCACCCGTCGTCAAGCAGACATCGCAGAAGAGCCAGGCAAACGAGCGCGCGGCAGCGTCCCCGAAGAGGTCTTCCAAAGACTGCGACGAGGATTGATGGTGGGCGCGTTCGTGCCCGGGCAGGTGATGAGCCTGCGTAAGCTGGCTGCCAGCTTCGGCACAAGTCCAATGCCAATTCGCGAAGCGCTCACTCGGCTCGTCGTCATCAACGCGCTGGAGGACACGTCGACTGGATCTGTCCGTGTTCCCCGGCTCACGCCCAAGAAGCTCAATGAGCTCTTCAGCGTCCGAGAATTGATTGAAGGCTTGGCCGCCGAGATGGCGTGCCGCAATTGCACGCCAGCCCTGCTCAAGTCGCTGACCGGCATCAACAACGAGCTCCTCAATGCAATCGCCAAGCGCGATCTGATCGGGTGCCTGTCTTCGAATCAGCGCTTTCACTTCACTCTCTACGAAGCGGCCGGAACCGAGGTGGTCATGCCGCTCGTGGAGTCCCTCTGGCTGCAGTTCGGGCCAACCATGTATTTGTCGCTGCTCTCGCCCGACATGCCGTGGGATGCATCAGCGCACGTCGAGATCCTCGAAGGCCTGGAGTCGAAGAAGCCCGCGGTCGTCAAGCGCGGCATCCTTCGCGACATTCGAAATACCGCGCAGTCGCTCGCGCCGAGCCTCCTAAAACCCGAGGCAGCCGGCCTGCTTTTGGCGCCCCTCGACGATCTCTATTTCGGCAACTGAATCCACCGACCGAGGACCCGATGAATATGACCCCACAAGGACACGATGCTCGCCTCAAGCAACTTGGCATCGAATTGCCCAATCCGGCGGCCCCCGCAGCCAACTACGTCCCAGCGCGCAAGAGTGGCTCGATGGTGTACATCGCCGGCCAGGTGCCGAGCGCCGGCGGCAAGGACCTGTACGTCGGCAAGGTCGGGAAGGACGTGACGATCGAGGACGCCCAGAAGGCGGCACGGCTGTGCGCGATCAACATCCTCGCGCAGTTGCGCACTGCGCTGGGAGGGAGCCTGGAGCGTGTGGTGGGCTGCGTGCGGTTGGGCGGATTCGTCAATGCCACGCCAGAGTTCGGTGAGCATCCCAAGGTCATCAACGGCGCTTCAGACCTGATGGTCGAGGTGTTCGGGGATGCGGGCAGACACGCGAGAGCGGCGGTGGGCTGCAATTCGCTGCCACGCAACGTCGCGGTGGAAGTCGACGCCATTTTCGAGATCGCCTGAACATGAGCAGCCCCGGACTCGATGGACGCGTGCCGATCCATGTGTTGACCGGCTTCCTCGGCAGCGGCAAGACGACGCTGCTGCGTCACCTGCTGGCCGACAAGGACCTGGCGGATACCGCGGTCGTCATCAACGAGTTCGGTGAGGTCGGGCTTGACCACCTCCTCGTGCGGGAAGTTGCCGAAGACGTGGTCCTGCTCAGTTCAGGTTGCATGTGCTGCACTGTCCGGGACGACCTGGTGTCGACTCTGAGTGAACTGAACGCATTGATGCGCAGCGGGGAGATCCCTGCATTCGCGCGCGTGGTCGTCGAGACCACGGGCATGGCCGATCCCGCCCCGATCATGCAAGCCATTCTCAGCGAGCAAAGCCTCACGCCATGGTTCCGCCTCGGACAGGTGATCACCACGGTCGATGCCGTCAATGGCGACCAGACCCTGATCCGTCATCGGGAAGCAAGGCAACAGTTGGCCACGGCAGACCGGGTGATCCTGACCAAATCGGATCTGGTCGAAGAATCCGACTGCGTGGTTTTGCTCGAGAAGCTGCGAACCGCGAATCCAGGGGCGACCTTCTCGACTGCGAGCAATGGTCGACTGCCGGCTCGCGCGGTCTTCGACGAGTCAGAAACGCGGTGGCGCCGGCCCGAATCGATCCTGCCGATGGCCGCGAACGCACGGAGCGGGAACGATGCGCCGTTGGGGCCGCTGATGGGCCACCATGATGACGCGATCCGAACATTCACAGTGCAGCTGGAACGCCCCGTCGAGTGGCCCGTCTTTGTCGACTGGCTCGAGCTGCTGCTCGCGAACAGGGGTGACTCAATCCTTCGTGTGAAAGGTCTTCTCGGCATGACGGATGACGAGCGGCCCGTGGTGGTCCAGGGCGTTCAACATGTGCTGTACCCCCTGGACCGTCTGCCGAGTTGGCCCGCAGGAACGGCCGCGCCCGGATGGATCGTCTTCATTGCACGCGACCTCACCGCCCGGGCGATCGAGAATTCACTGCGCTCCGTCTACGAGCCGAGCGTCGCGTGAACTAGCCGCCCCATCAGTTGCCGCTGTCGTAGAGCGTGGTCGTCGTTTCGACACCTTCCTCGTGCAAGCCTGCCCGCTTCACCGCGGCTGCGGCGAGTTCCCTGGCCTTGCGGCGCAGTTCGACTTCATTGACGCCGTGCACCTTGCCCTCGCTGTAGAGCGCCTTCCCGTCGACCCAGGTCTGCGAGATGGAGGCGGTGGATGCCGAGAACACCAGCGCCTGCAGCGGGTCGTGAAACGGCGTCCACTCAATATGGTCGAGGTCGAAGAGAATGAAGTCGGCCTTCTTGCCTACTTCGAGCGAGCCAATATCATGGTCCCACATTGCGGCCTTCGCACCGTCGATCGTGGCGGCCCGCAGGGCCTGGCGTGCCGTAAAGATGTCCGGCTTCATGCGTGAATCCTTGAACATGCCGGCGACCAGCAACATCTGCCGCATCAGGTTCATGTTCCCGGCGGCGGAGACGCCGTCGGTGCCCAGGCCGACCGTCACGCCGGCGGCGACCATCTCCGGATACTTGCCGATCGCGGTGGCGCCCTTACCCAGCTTGAACGACGAGCAGGGGCAGAAAGCCACCTTGGCGCCACGACGCGCGAGCAGGGAAACTTCTTCGTCGCTCACGGCCGCGCCGTGTGCGATTACCAGGTTGGCACCGATGCCGCCCGCACGATCGATGCGCGAGATGGGCCACATGCCGTACTTTCCCTCGCAGACTTTCGCCTCTTCAATTGAAGTGGCGAGGTGGTAGGTGGTCCCGACGCCCAGACGCTCCGCCAACTTCTGTGCACCCACATGCAACTCCAGCGTGCAGGGCTCTTTGCCCTCGATGTTCACCCAGCAGCGCACGCGACCGTCGAGGGCGCCGTCGTATTTGCGGACGCAAGCCTCGAGCTCGGCCAGTGCCGCCTCGGCGCTCGGGAAGAAATGATGCCGCGCCATCTCCTGCGTCCAGCCGCGCGGCAGCTCGGCCGGCGGATTGTCCGCAGCGTGTCGCCCTGTCACGCCGCGAATGCCGGTCTTCTCCATGGCCCTGACGGTGATGCCCGGGTCGTACTGGGAGCCCATGTCGATAAAGCACGTCGTGCCGTTGCGAAGCATTTCGGTGATGCCCAGCAACGCGCCCCAGTACTCGTCCTCTTCCGTGATGTGCGCGTAAAAGGGCTTGGCCCAGTGAAAGACCCATGCCCGGGTGTTCAGGTTGTCGGGAAAAACAGCCCTCGACAGCGTCTCGGACAGGTGAACGTGGCTGTCCACGAAGCCCGGGCAGATCCCGAGCATTCGGCCGTCTATCACGCGGTCGAACCTACCGCCTTTGTGCCTTGTCGTGATGACATCGGCAGACCCGATGTCGAGGATGCGGTCGTTCTCGATAACGATGCTGGCATCGCGAAGGACGGTGTCTTTGTCGTCGACAAGGAACGCGAATTCAAGGTGCTCGATCAGCGTACGCATTGGTATCTTTCCAGTGTTGGTGCTCAGCCTTTGACAACCAGTAGCTTGTCGGTATTGGCATAGTCGGACAGCAACTCGCAGCCGTGCGCAGTGACGAGCAGCATGTCCTTGTTCTGCATGCCGAAGCCGAAGCCGGTCTCATAGCACAAGGGCTCGAACCCCAGGACCATCCCTTCCTCGATCACTGCGTCGCTGCCGGGTCGTCCAAGGACCGGTGTCTTTCCGAGGTAGGGATCTTCGTGCAGGTGCAGACCAATGCCATGCCCGACAAACGAGATTGGTGGCAAGTCCATCTCAGAGAGTTTCGCGATGAACGCGTCATAGATCGCGCGACAGCTTGCGCCGGGCTTGACCATCTCCATGATTCGGTACTTGCAGTCGACGAGGTGCTGCCAGATCTTCTCAGCATGGGGCGGCGCCTCCTGGACGACCGCGGTGCGACATACGCCGGCCTGGTAACCGTCGATGACCGAGAAGATCTCGACACGGCAGACGTCACGCGGCTTGAGCCGACGTTCGCTCGGTCCGACATTCGGCAGCACGCTACGCTCGCCGGTGGCGACGATCATGAGCTTGAAATGCTCCGCACCCAATGCATAGACGTTGCGCGTCAGGTGACCTGCGATGTCCATCTCCGAATCGCCTGCCTTGACGGATGCCAGCGCGTCAGTGATGGCCTGGTCCGCGATGCGTGACAGACGACGAAGCAATGCAATCTCTTCGGGTGTCTTGATCTGGCGCAGGCGTGCGAGGATTTGTTCGCAGCGCTCGAAACGAGCCTCCGGAATCGCCTTGCGCAGGCGCTCGAAGTCGCCTGCGGGCAGATAGTCCATCTCCATCCCGATGCGGGCCTGCGAGAGCCCGAACTTCTTCAGTTGGTCCGCCAGAACCGCCATCGCGTCGTCGTTGAACTCCGCCCAGATCCGGGTGGGTACATCGGGTGCGCGGCGCCTCACCGTGCTGGCCTCCATGTCCACTGAGAACAACTCGGTCTTTCCGTCGGCCCGGACGATGGCCATTGCGTGCCGGTGGCGGATCAGTGGTTGCGATGGCACGACAAATCCTGTCGCGTAGGCGTAGTTCTCAGGCGAACACGACACCATGGCGTCCAGTCCGTTTTCGGCCATGGCCTTGACTTGGCGTTCAATGATTGCTTGGCGCATCTTGGGTTTCCTTGGGGTGAGAGAGGGACGTTCGCGTCAGTCGCGCACTTGGTACTTTTCGATCTTCGCGAGATCGACGTCGATGCCCATGCCGGGCCCCGTCGGGACCTCGATGGCGCCATCCACAAGCTTCATCGGTGCGACGATCAGGTCGTCCCGGTAATAGATTCCTCCCACCTGTCCCTTCTGCCACTCGGCCGGCGTCGACACTGGCACGACGCACGACAATGTGGCCGCTGGAGCCGCGGCCGCCAGGTGAATGTTGGCCAGGTTGCCGACTCCGGTCTCAACGGAACCGTTGACATTGCAGATGATGCCCGCAGCCCTGCAAACAGCGGCGACTTCCATCGCCTTGTACAGACCACCCGGCTTGGTCGTGTAGATCGACACAATCTGCGCGGCACGCCGCTCGCTAATCTGGACGGCGTCGTGGGCGTTCCAGGCCGACTCGTCAGCCATGACCGGTGAGTCGATGGCGCGCGCCACTTCGGCGATCCGCTCGATGCCCATGACGGGTTGTTCGACATACTTGAGCCGATACTTCTCCATCGCACGCACCGTGGTGATAGCCTCGCCGGGCGTTCGGTAGCCTTCGTTCGCATCGACGCAGAGTTCCACATCTTCACCCACGGCGCCGCGAATCGTTCGGACCATGTCGATGTCGCGCTTCACGTCGACACCGATCTTGATCTTGATCGTCTTGATACCCTCGGCGGCCACCTGGGCCACCTCCTTCTCCGCCTCGGCGATCGAAATCAGGCCGATGGAATGCGTGACCGGGATAAGGGCTCGGGCCCTGCCACCCAACAGCATGTGAACCGGCAGATCCAGCCACCGACCGGTGACGTCATAGGCCGCGAATTCCACCGCTGCCTTGGCGTAGGGATAGCCGCGGATCACCGCATCCATGCGGGCATGCATTTCGGCGAAGTTGCCGAGTTCAACGCCAGCGAGTGCTGGCGACAAGTACTTCTGGATGACCAATTGGGCGATGGACGCGGACTCACCGAAGTAGCGACCGAATTCGCCGCCCCAGTCCTTCAGCGCCGGCGCCTCGCCCCAGCCGACGCGACCGTCGCTATCTGTCAATCGCACCAGAAGGTACCGACCGATCGACTCGGTCAAACCGGTCCATTTGTGCTCGCGCCGTGTCGGCAACTGCACGAGCATTGTCTCTATCGCCTTGATCGTTGGCATTCAGTGGCTCCTCGGATACCTGCTCACCCGCGTCATGCAGCTCATCTGCCGACCGCCCAAGAACAGTGTGATCACAGTGTGTGATCAAATAGAATCGTTGTCAATATCCGAATCACCGAGGCTTCACACATCAATTCATGAAAGGAATGGTTCGTGCTGGTCGAAACTACAAACTACTTCGCCCGCCCTGGGAAGGAAGCGGAAGTGCTTGCGCAGCGTCGGCACGCTAGTGCCCTCAGAGCTCACCTTGGCCTGCATCCCGGCGAGATCTTCACCAAGGTTGAAGGGGCCGGACCCGACGTCCGGTGGCAGTGCGCATTCGAGACGCAAGAAGCCTACGAGGCGGACATGGCGGCACGTGCGCGGAGCCCGGAGTTTGCTGAGGCCCGGCAGTCCATGCACCAGCTTGTGCAGCGGTTTGAGCGGCACCTGGAGCGACTGGCGCCCTAGCGCAGCCATGACCCGCCACCAGGAGACCCGACATCGCGAGCCGCAGCGTGTGCGGTCATCCAAATAGGCGAGCATGGACGTCTGCTAGCGCGCGCTACGGACGTTACGCGGCACTCCGCCCTGTTGTCAGCAGGAAAGCGCCTTTGGACTAGACCGCTAGCGCGGCAACCCGCCAACTCCGCGGAGAAGGCGAACGCTGTGCCCTGTCCACCCACCCAGGCCGCCTCCCGCCCTGCGCCGACTCGTGCTTGACGGCATGCGCGTACGCTGCGCAATCCGGAGATCCAGCGTTGATGCGTCTGTGCGGTCCACTACCTCGGGTCCGTGGTATCGGCTTGATCACGGGCGTTCAGTTCGACTCAGGTCGGCTCGTGCGGGAGCACGCGCTCGGCATTGAGGATCCCTTGCGGATCCAGTAGCGCTTTCAGGCTTCGCATCAACGCCAGTTCCTCATCGGATCGGCTCCAATGGAGGAACTCCTTCTTCACCACGCCGATCCCGTGCTCCGCCGAGATCGAACCGCCCGCGCGGCCCGTGGCTGCATAGACCACGCGCTCGACTTCATGCAGGCTCTCGGGCGCCATGTGGGGGCCGGAGAGCACATGCAAGTTGCCATCTCCGATGTGCCCGAAGAAGAGGTGACGCTGGTTGGGAAAGCGCCGATCCAGTTCGTCGCCCACCGACTCGACGAAGGCATCCATCGCTGCCATGGGGATGCCGACGTCGAAGGCAGCGAAGGGCTTGAGATGACCCAGCAGTTCGCCGATCGATTCGCGGTAGGCCCATAGCCGCCTGGCATCGTCCATCGACTGCGCCACGATGACGTCGGACACCATCCCGGTCTCCAGCGCCGCGCCGAGACGGGACTCCAGCGCAATTCGCTCCGCTTCCTCATCCGTGCCAAGCGTCTCCAACAGCACATAGATCGGATGTGCCGCGTCGAACGGCAAGCGAAGTCCGCAGACCTGTGCCCCCGTCTCCAGGTAATCCGCCCACATGAGCTCGAACGCGGAGAGGCTGGGCAGGGCCCGGCGAAGCTCGCGCACCAGCTGCGTGGCCGCGTCGAATGACGGCAGCGCGCATAGCGCAGTGGTGGATGCCGTCGGCAGGGGCGACAGCTTGAGCACCAGGCGCGTGATCACGCCCAGCGTGCCTTCTGCCCCGATGAACAGGTGCTTCAGGTCAATGCCGGTGGTGTTCTTGGTTACGCGGTTGAGCATCGTGAGCAGGCGGCCGTCAGGCAGCGCGACTTCGAGCCCCAGCACGAGCTCGCGCATGGTGCCGAAGCGGATCACCCGGTTGCCGCCCGCATTGGTGGCGGCATTGCCGCCGATCTGGCATGACCCACGGGCGCCCAGGTCCAGCGGAAAGTACCAGCCGGCCGCTTCCACCTGCGCGGCAAGCTCTTCAAGGATTACTCCGGCCTGCGCGAGCACGGTGCCGCCGACGGTGTCCAGTTCCTCGACGGCGTTGAGCCTCGCGAGCGACACGACGATCTCCGACGCCATCGGGTTCGCCCCGCCCGCCAGGCCAGTCAGCCCGCCCTGAACCACCACCTGCTGGCCGTATTCCGAGCAGATTCTCAGGACCTCCGCAACCTGCCGGGGCGTACGTGGATAGGCCACCAGCGCCGGAGTTTTGCGGGGCGCCTCGCTCCAGTCACCCGCATGGGCCGCCGCCAGACCGGGATCACAGACGATCTGGCTGCTCTCCAGCGCGCTCTTCAGCGCCGCTTCGAGCCGCGCGAGCGCTGCAGGGTGACGCACGACGTCCAGCATGATGTCTCCTTCGATTCCTTGCCGAGGCCGGCATGGCCACGCACGAACGAGACTGTAGGGAGCCCGGGCGCGAAGGAGAAATACAGATGGGGCCGCGCTCCCATGAGGGAAAGCTTATGCGAGCAGCCGGGCCTGGAGCGTGCCGTCGGCCACCAGCTCCTTCACGAGATCCAGCAGGGCCTGGCGCACCGCCTCGCCTGCGGGCGTGAGCGGATGGTCCACGAGGGAGACGATGGACTGCGTGCGCTCCAGCACCGGCTCGACGATCTCGCGGGCGACCACTTCCTGCTGGTCGGCCAGGGGAAAGGCGTTGCGCGGCATGATGGCGAATGCCAGGCCATCGCGCACCATGGCCCGCAGCAACTCCGAGTTGTTGAGTTCGTAGCGCACGTTGAGCGTGCAGTTCTGCGCCAGGGCGGTCCGCTCGATCACGCGGCGCAGGTCATGGTCTCGATCGGGTGCAACCAGCGGCCGGTCGCCAATGTCCCGGAAGGCGACGGTCGCCGCCCGGCCCTTGAGGAGCTTGCGTTGGCCAAAGAGGCAGAAGCTCTCCTCGAAGACCGGGATGGCCTGCAGCCGAGCGAGCTCGTAGGCCGTGGGCAGCAGCGCCAGATCGACGCGCCGGGCTTCCACCAGCGCCTGTGCCTCGCGCGACATGCCGGTGCTCAGCTGAAGCTTGACCTCCGGCGCCCGCTCCTCCATCAGCCGGAACAAGGGAATCGCCAGCAAAGGCGCGACCGAGCCCACGATGCACAGGTTGACCGTGCCGCGCGGCGAGGTGGAGGCGTCGCGAACGTCGTCGCGCAAGCGGTCCATCTGGCGAAGAATGGCCGCCGCCCTGTCCAGCAGACGCTGCCCCTCGACGGTGAGCTGCACGCCGCGCGCGTGGCGCTTGAGCAGGCAGACGCCAAGTTCCTCTTCCATCGCCGCCAGATGGTGGCTCAAGGCGGGCTGGGCAATGTGCAGCGTGCTCGCAGCCGTCGTCATGCTGCCCGTGCGCGCAATCTCGATGAAGTACTTGAGCTGCCTCGGCGTCATGCGCGCACTCTAGCCGAGCTGGACGCTCGGCGGCGGGACCGGGTGGCGGTGATCAAGCCGCCTTGGCCAAGGGTGCGGCGCCCCCTCCGATGGCATCCTTCGGCACAGGGGTCGCACCACCCGCGCCCATCCGTGCGGCAACCTGCACGCCGCCCAGCCGCGCAATCATGGCTTGCTGGTCGCCCTTGGCCAGGGCATCAATGGCCTCCGGATCGCAGATGCGCCGCAACTCGGCCTCCATGTCGCGCACAACATCGGCATGGCCGGGGTCGGCCGCCAGGTCATGAAGCTCATCAGGGTCCGCCACGAGGTCGAAAAGCTCAGGGCGGAAGCGCACGTAGTAATGGAATTTCCAACGGCCCTTGCGCACCATGAAGCCCGCCGTATTGCTGCCCGCCGCGTGGTACTCGCTGAACACGATGCGCTCAGGCTCTTCGGGGCCAGC
>JAFECZ010000469.1 GCA_018241905.1 Pseudomonadota bacterium | reverse complement strand
GGAGCCGAAGAGGGCATCGAGGGCATTGAGGATCCAGGACAACCTCGATGCCGTTGATCTCGAAGCCGGGGTTGAGGTCGCGCGATATGCGCATATTTTACGCGCATGCTTTCATGTGCATTCAACCGCGCAGCACCCGCCCCGGATTCAGCGTGTTCTTCGGATCCAGCGCGCCCTTGATGGCCCGCATCATGGCCAGCGCCACCGGCGACTTGTGCTTCTCCAGCTTGTGCGCCTTGAGCGAGCCGATGCCGTGCTCGGCCGAGATGGAGCCGCCAAAGCGCTGCACCGCGTCGTACACCAGCGTGTTCACACGCTCCTCCTCGTTGACCAGGAAGGCGCGCGCATCGCCGTCCACCGGAGCCTGCACGTTGTAGTGCAGGTTGCCGTCGCCCAGGTGTCCGAAGTTGACCAGGCGCACGCCGGGAATCTCTTTTTCGAGCAGTGCGTCGGTCTCGGCCACGAAGGCCGGAATGCGCGAGACGGCAATGGAGATGTCGTGCTTGATGTTCAGCCCTTCCTCGGCCTGCGCCAGCGGAATGCTCTCGCGCACATGCCACAGGGCCTTGGCCTGCGAGAGGTTCTCGGCCACCACCGCGTCGCTCACGCAGCCGTCCTCGAAGGCCTTTTCCAGCAGCGCCTCGAAGCGCTCGCGCGCATGGTCTTCGGATTCGTTGTCGGAGTTCTCCAGCAGCACGCACCAGGGCGAGGCGCCCTCGCTATCGGCAATGAAGGGCACGCGCTGCGTCGGAAAATGCTTGGGCACCAGGCTGAGCGCAAAGCGGCCCATCACCTCGAAGCCGGTGAGCCCCGCGCCCAGTTGCCGGTGCGCCAGGCCCAGCAGCTGCACCGCATGCTCCAGGGAAGGAACGGCCGCCCACGCCGTAAGCCGCGCCGCCGGCAGCGGGTACAGCTTCATGGTGGCGGCGGTGATGATGCCCAGCGTGCCTTCGCTGCCGACGATCAGGTCGCGCAAGTCGTAGCCCGTGTTGTCCTTGCGCAGGCCGCTGGTGCCTTCCCAGATCTCGCCCTGGGATGTGACCACCTCCAGGCCCAGGCACAGTTCGCGCGCATTGCCGTAGCGCAGCACCTGCGTGCCGCCGGCGTTGGTGGCCAGGTTGCCGCCGATGGTGCAGCTGCCCTCGGCCGCCAGGCTGAGCGGGAACAGGAATCCGGCAGTTCGCGCGGCTTCCTGCAGGCTCTGAAGCACGCAGCCGGCCTCCACCGTGACCGTGAGGTTGGCCGCGTCGACGTGGCGCACGGCATTCATGCGCGTCATGCTCAACACCACCTGGTGGCCGGTGGCGTCGGGAATCGAGCCCACGGCCAGCCCCGTGTTCCCGCCCTGCGGCACGATCGAAACACCCGCGGCCACGCAGGCCTTGACCACGTCGGCCACCTGCTGGGTGCTGGCGGGCCGCACCACGGCCAGTGCCTTGCCCCGCTCGCGCTTGCGCCAGTCCTGTTCCCAGGCTGTGAGGTCGCCCTCGGTCAGCACGTTGTGTTCGCCGACGATGCGGCGCAATTGATCGATGAGTTCGGTAGTCGTCATGTCTGCGCTTGTTGCTCCCGCATCAGGGCGTCGGCGCGCGCCAGGCGAGTGCGTACGTGCCAGGCACAGGCAATGAAGAGCAGCAGGCACAGCACGATCTCGATGCCGGCGAGGACTCGGCCCATGACTTGGGTATCGCTCCAGGCGCGCACCACGCCCTCGGTGAAGTAGATCCAGATCAGCAGGCTCACCCAGCGGTAGGTGTACATGCGCCTTTTCAAGAGGCCCGCCAGCGGCAGCACCAGCGGCAGCACCTTGAGTGCCAGCAGCGAGCCGCCCGGGCGCACCGGCGCAAGCCACAGCTCCCAGGCCAGGCCCAGCACGATCAGCCCTGCCAGGCTGCCGACGGCGAGCGCGCGCGTGGCGGCCACGGTCCGATCGCCCGGGCTGGCGGCAGCGCCGGAAGAAGTGTCGGACGAGCGGGGAAGGGGAGCGGCGGGCAGGGGAGGCATGGCGGAAAAAACCCGAGTGGCATGATAGCGGCCCATGAATCGCCACTCGCTATGGAGGGAGCTGTCCCATTTTCCGTGGCGCAATACCGCCGCCGTCCTGGGCGAGCGCTTTCGAGAAGACCGCCTCGGCCTGTCGGCCAGCAGCCTGACCTTCACGACAACCATTGCGCTGGTGCCATTTTTTACCGTGGCGCTGGCCTTGTTCACGGCCTTTCCCATCTTCGCGAAGATGCAGGGCCGGGTGCAGCGCTGGCTGGTGGAAAGCCTGATCCCGGAAAACATCGCCCGCCAGGTGCTGGGCTATCTGACCCAGTTCGCCAGCAAGGCCGGCGGCTTGGGGGTGTTGGGCCTGGTGGTGCTGCTGCTCACTGCGCTTGCGCTGATCCTGACCATCGACCGCACGCTCAACAACATCTGGCGAGTGCGCGAACCCCGGCCGCTGGCGCAGCGTGTGCTGGTGTATTGGGCGGCCGCCACCCTGGGCCCGCTGGTGCTGGCGCTCAGCCTGTCCACCACCTCCTATGTGTTCGCGGCCTCGCGCGGATTGGTGGACGATGCGGGCCTCAAGCTGGTGTTCGACACGGCGGAGTTCCTGCTGCTGGCCGGCGGCATGGCGGGCCTGTACCACTACGTGCCCAACACCGAGGTCAAGTGGTCGCATGCATGGGCCGGCGGCCTATTCGTGGCGGTGGCCATCGAGATCGCCAAGAAGCTGCTGGCCATCTACTTCAGCATGGTGCCCACCTACTCGGTGCTGTACGGCGCCTTTGCGGCCTTTCCGATTCTGCTGGTGTGGATCTACATCGCCTGGCTGATCGTGCTCTTCGGCGCCGTCATTGCGGCCTACCTGCCCAGCCTGCTGGCCGGCGTGGCGCGCCGCGGCGGCACGCCGGGCTGGCCGCTGCAACTGGCGGTCGAGGTGCTGCAGCTTCTGTCGGACGAGCGGGACATGCCGCAAAAGGGCATGGGCATGGCCCACCTGGGCGAGCGCATGCGGGTCGACGCGCTGCAACTGGCGCCGGTGATCGAGACGCTGGTGCGGATGGACTGGGTGGGCCGAATGGCCGAGGAGCGCGCCGATGAGGATTCGCGGCTGGTGCTGCTGGTGAACCCCGCCACCACGCCGCTGGAGCCCTTGCTGCGCGAAATGCTGCTAGTTCGCTCCGATGCGCTCGCGCCGCTGTGGGACATGGCGCCGCTGGGCAAGCTGTACCTGGGCGAGGTGCTGTCCGCGCCTCGCGGCCTGCTGCCGGCGCCCTCCGGTGCCGGTGTCAGATCTTGACCCGGCCCCGCAGGATGTCGCGATACATCGCGCAATCGCCCATGAAGCTGTAGAGCGGGCGCTTGAAGGAAGCGGGCTTGTTCTTCTCGAACACGAAGTGGCCGATCCAGGAGAAGGCGTAGCCGGTCACGATGGTGGGCAGCAGCCACCACCAGTTGCCGGTAACGATGAGGGTGGCCAGGCACACCAGCGAGATCGACAACCCCACGAAATGCAGCTGCCGGCAGGTGCGGTTGCTGTGCTCCTTCAGGTAGAAGGGATAGAACTGGGCAAAGCTGGTGAAGCTGCGCGGGTCGACGGCCTCGGTGCCGGCATGGGGGGCGGTCGTGGCGGTATTCATCGTTGTCTCCTGTGGCGTGCGGGGCCTTTGCCCATAATAGTGAGGCGGCCAACCATCCGCCAATCCCGCAAACCCTTGCCCAATTCATCCATCATCAGCCCGTGAGTGCATTGCCCAGCAACCCCGGTACCGCCCTCCATGCCGACGACGCCCTGTGGGTCGTGTGTCTGTGCGCCGAATGGTGCGGAACCTGCCGAGACTACCGTCCGCTGATCGAGGAGGTGGCGCGATCCCATCCGCAGATGCGCTTTGCATGGGTCGACGTGGAGGACCATTCGGACATTGCGGACGAGTTCGACGTGGAGACGTTTCCGACGATTTTGGTGGCGGGGCGTGATGGCACGCGCTTCCTGGGGCCGCTGCTGCCGCATGCCGAGACCTTGTCGCGCATGCTTTCTTCTGCGTTGCCTGTGCAGCCTTCTTCTGCCGAGGTGGAGCAGTTGCTCGAAGCCGTGGCACGCTCGCCTGAAGAGTTCGTGATCGGCGTCTGAGTGCTGGTTCGCTTGGGGCGTTCGGGGCGTTCGGGGCCTGCCGCGCCCGCCCAGGGCACGCTGTGTCGGTTTCAACGGAATGAGAAGA
>JAFECZ010000468.1 GCA_018241905.1 Pseudomonadota bacterium | reverse complement strand
GAAATGGGGTCGGCCGGCTCGCCCACCAGCGCCCCCAGTCCGGCAGACCAGATCTTTCGATTGGGGAGTTCGCGCGCAAGCAGAAGCTCTGCGAGCGGACTGCGGCAGATGTTCCCGATGCAAAGAACAAGAATGCGCTGCATGACGCCCAGCAGTTTAGGGCGGCGCCAATAACAACGAAGAAAGAAGCCGCTTAGGCGACCCGCGCCTTCATCAAGCTTGCCTGGCTGGCCAGCTGCTCCAGGTGCACCCAGTCCACCACGGACTCCGCCGGCTGGTAGCCCTGCACCATGCGCTGCAGCAACTCGCGGATCTGCGGAACGTCGTTGACCTCCAAGGCGCCCGTGAGCACGGTGAGCCTGGCTCGCAGCTCGTCCCACCCCAGGAAATCCTCGTGCGCCTTCATGATGCGCAGATGCTGCGTGGGCAGCGGGTTGTCGCCAATCAACAGTTCTTCGTAGAGCTTCTCGCCCGGGCGCAGCCCGGTGGTCCGGATGGCGATGTCGCCCTCGGGATTCTCGTCGTCGCACACCGTCAGGCCCGACAGCTCCACCATGCGCCGCGCCAGGTCGACGATCTTCACCGGCTCGCCCATGTCGAGCACGAAGACATCGCCGCCCGTGGCCATGGCGCCAGCCTGGATCACCAACTGCGCCGCTTCGGGAATGGTCATGAAGTAGCGCGTGATCTCGGGGTGCGTCAGCGTGATGGGGCCGCCTTCGCGGATCTGGCGCCGGAACAGCGGCACCACCGAACCCGAGGAGCCCAGCACGTTGCCGAAGCGAACCATGCAAAAGCGCGTGCCGCCCGGCGTGCGCGCGGACTTCTCGGCCAGCGCCTGCAGCGCCATTTCGGCCACCCGCTTGCTGGTGCCCATGATGTTGGTGGGCCGCACCGCCTTGTCGGTGCTGACCAGCACGAAGTCGTTGACGCCCGCCTCGGCCGCCATGCGCGCCGTGACCAGCGTGCCATAGACGTTGTTCTTCACCCCCTCGGCCGCGTTGTGCTCCACCAGCGGCACATGCTTGTAGGCCGCCGCGTGATAGACGGTGTGCGGCCGCCAGGTGGCCATGATCTCGCGCATGCGGCTTTCCTCGCGCACCGAGGCCAGCAACGGAACCAGGCGGATGCTGCGCCGGCCGCGGGCCGCCGGCGGTTGCGATGAGAGCATCTGCTGCAGTTCCGCGTGTATTGCGTAGAGCGCGTATTCGCTGCGCTCGACCAGCAGCAGCGTCTGCGGGTTGCTGCGCAGGATCTGGCGGCACAGCTCGCTGCCGATCGAGCCGCCGGCGCCGGTCACCAGCACCACCTTGTCGCAGATGTTCTTGTCCAGCAGTTCGCGGCTGGGCGCCACTGCATCGCGGCCAAGCAGGTCGTCGATTTCCAGCTCGCGAAGATCGCTGGTATGCACCCGGCCCTCGGCCAGGTCCATCAGGCCGGGCAGCGTTCGCACCGCCAGGTGGGCCTGGAGAATGGTCTGCAGGATCTCGTTGCGGCGCTTGCGCGGCGCCGACGGAATGGCCAGCAGCACCGTGTTCACACCCAGCTCGCGCGCGCGCAGCCCCAGGTCTTGCGGGCTGTAGACGCGAAGGCCGCGAATCGTGCCCCCATGCAGCCGGTGGTCGTCGTCCACGAAGCCCACCACCCGCATGTCGTGGTTGTCCATCAGGGCCGCGCACAACTGCTGCCCTGCCGAACCCGCGCCATAGATCAACGCGCAGGCGCGCGGCGCGCCAACCGCGCCCTCCCCAACGATGCGGCGATAGCTGCTGCCCAGCCAGCTGCGCGCCAGCACCCGCGAAGCGGCCACGCCCAGCAGCAGGAGCAGCGGCTGGATCATGCCGACCGTGCGCGGCACCCCGTCCACGCCGATCACGGTGAAGATCACCATGTAGAGCAGCGCATAGATGCTCCATGCACGCGCGGTGGCCGAAGTGGCCTCGCCGCTGCCGTAGCGGAAGATGGCGCGATAGAGCCCGAAGGTGACGAACAACGGCAGCGAAATGACGATCGAGCCCACTGCGGCCCACCAGTAGGCGCCTGCAAGCTGCACCCATGTCTCCAGCCGCATCGACAAAGCCAGCCACGTCGTGATCACGCACAGGCAGGTGTCCACGCTCAGCGCCAGCAAGCGCTTGCCGGCGCGCGGCAACCCGAGCATCGGCTCCACCGTCTTCTGGAACGGATTGCTGTTGAGCACCATGCCGCACAGCGCAGCCAGGCCCAGGCCCAGCGCGTCGGCCAGCACGTCGGCCCATTCGCCCATGCGCGGGGGCATGAGCAGCTGAAGAATCTCGATCAGCCCGCCATAGGCCAGCAGGCCTGCCAGCACCGCGCCGAAGTGCGGACGGTACGCAGCGCGGCCCAGCAAGCCGAGCAAGGCAAATGCGAGAAGGTGATTGGTCTTGTCCCAGCCGGTACTGGGAATCTCGCGCGGAAGCGTCGGCACGAGTGCCAGCACCAGCACGACCGCGACGGCGACCCAGAACGTCCAGCGCTTGAACTGCAGCCCGGCGGCGCGCGGGTTCATTGACCCCGGCCCGGCGCGCCAGACATGCGGCACCAGGCTCCTTGCTGTTGTTGCTGTTCGAAGACCCCTTGCCGAACCGCTACCGCGGCGTCGACAACTCCCCTGCTTACTGCATCCATCTCTCTCTGACCAACCGATCAACCAAGTATGAGTTAGAACTATTTCACAAATGATACAAAGCTATACCGCCGCCTTGCCAGCTCTCGCAAGTACTTTGGGTACTACGTCACAAGTTTTCTCGAGCTCCTCTTGCGTGAGTGTTGGATGTACGAGAAACATGAGGCTTTGGTCGCCCAATTGACGGGCCACCGGCAGGCGCTGCGCTGATGCCGATTCAATGAGAGACACCATCGCCCCTGACAACCTTGACAATGGTCAGCCACAGAATGCTCAGATCGAACCCAATCGACCTGCGCTTTAGGTACTCCTCATCAAGTCTCACTTTCTGCAGAATTGGCAATTCGTCCCGACCGTTGACTTGCGCCCACCCAGTCAGCCCAGGCAAGAGCACATGCACACCTCTCTCGGTCCGCAGTTCGATCAGGTCATGCTGGTTAAACAACGCAGGACGGGGACCAACAAGGCTCATGTCTCCCGTAAGGATGCTCCAAAGCTGAGGCAGTTCGTCTAGGCTGCTCCGGCGCAAAAAGCTCCCTATGGGGGTGAGATGCGAGTTCGGGTTGGCGAGTAGGTGAGTAGCCACGGCGGGTGTACCAATCCGCATGCTGCGGAATTTAGGCATCCTGAAAAGTCTGTTTCCGCGACCGACACGGTCAGACCAGTAGAGCACAGGGCCGCGTGACGTTGCTCGAACAGCCAGCGCCAACAACAACAGTGGTACGAGCATTAGTGTGAGGGCCCAAAGTGCCAACAGCAAATCCAGAGTCCGTTTCAATTAAGGCCTCCCTCCATTAGTTGCCCAAGCCCTTCGTCCAACGTGTACGGTGGCGTCCAACCCAGGATACGGCGTGCTTTTTCGATATCAACGCGAAGACTTCCACACATCTTTCGGATGGTTGCGCGACGCCCTATCAAGGTCGCTAGTACCTCCAAGACTCGAACCGGCACCGGCAGCAGTCGCGCAGGTCGCTTCAATGCGACGCCAAGTTGTCGAGCCAACTCGGCTGTCGATACATTTCGTGCGTCGCCAGCCAGAAATACTTCATTCGCAGCGGCTGGGTGATCAACACAGCAAGCGACCAGATCCGCCAAGTTCGAAAGACCCAAGAACGTTCGCTGGTTATGAACCGCCCCAAGTGGGAGCGGAATTCCACTGCGAACAGCGCGCACGAGCTTCCCAAAATTTCCAGGGGCGTTTGGCCCGTACACCATCGGTGGCCGGATGATCACGACCTCCATCTCCGAAGAAGCGGCAAGGGCCAATAGCCCCTGTTCCGCCAACAGCTTGGAGACCGCGTATAGCTCCTTGGGATTTGGTGCGTCCGTCTCAGTGAACGGTCGCAGGTTCTCATCTCCATTGACGCCTATGGAGCTAATGAAGACAAATCGGCGTACTCCAGCTCCAACCGCCTGCCGCGCGAGATTCAAGGTGCCTTCATGATTGACTGCGAACAGGGCAGTTTTCCCGGCATCACCCGCCTCCGTTATGTGAGCCAATCCAGCGCAATGAACAACCACACGTTTACCAACCAGCGCCCGAGTCCAATCCGTCAATGG